>CAZDYW010000036.1:0-11301 GCA_964509655.1 uncultured Anaerolineales bacterium | reverse complement strand
AACCGCGTCCTAGGGTGAGGGGGACAAGCAAGAAACCAAGTCTTGCCGCAAGCGCAGCGGCAAAACCTGGTTTCTTTCCCCGAAATGTAGATTGTAACGCCGGAATCCCGGCGGCCTCAATGATCCCGCTTCGTCATTGGCTGAATGGTCGCTCCAGTTTCGTCTCTATGTCGGCCAGCGCCGCGTCCAAATCCTCCAGATAGCCCTCCAGCGGCGTCTCGGAGAGGGGTATCTCTATCGGCACGTCCATCCTCAGCGGCACCGTCGTTACAACATCCACGCTTTCGCTGATCGGCACCGTGACCTCCAGATCCACCGGCAGGACGGTGCTGATGGGCACATCGATGTTGTAAGTCGTGACGCCCAGATCGACGGGCACAACGACGGTGGTGTTTACGGGGATGGTGGTGTTGATGGGGATGGTCAGCTCCTCGTGGAAGGGGACATTGGCGGCGATGGGGATTTCCTGATCCACCTCGATGGTGTAGGTGAAGGCGTCGTCGCCGACTTCGTTGACGAGGGCGCGGGTGTCGGATAGCGCTTGCAAGGCCAAGCGCTGCATTTTCAGCAGACCGAAGATGACCACCCCGTTGACGGCCAAAGACAACACGGTCAAAAGGGTCAGCAAAGCGAGTGCAAAAGTGTAGTTTTTGTTCATTGTATAACTCCTCGTTTCAATTTCGGGTTAGCCCGATGGTTACTCCGCCAATTCCTCCCGCACTGTGCGCAAGAGCGACTCCGCTTTCAGTTCGGCCAGGGTGTAACACGGGCCTTCCAGATGATCGGCCAGCGCTTGGGCCAGCCCCTGATCGAAGGCTGCGGTCTCCATATTTATCACTATTGAGCGAATATCGGCGCTGGGGAACATTTCCGCGACGCGGTAGGCTTCCTCCTGGGGCGGCAGGTTGGTCGTCGAGACATTCCCCGCGCCGTCGGTCAAGAGCACCATCAGCGGCATCAGGTCTGGGTGCCGCCGCAATTCGCGGGTGATGACCTCGTAGGCCATCTGTAGCCCGGATGAGAGCGGCGTCTTCCCGCCGATGGGGATGTCGATCAGGGCTCGCCGCGCCAGCTCCACGCTGTTGGTCGGCGTCAGCACCAGGCTGGCCCTGTTTTTTTGGAAGACGACCACGCCCACGTGATCGCGCCGCTGGTAAGCATCGGTCAGCAGCGACATGACAGCTCCCTTAGTCGCCTCCATGCGCTCGGCCACCGCCATCGACCAGGAGGCGTCCACGACGAAGAGCACCAGGTTGGCGGCTCGGGTCACGCGCACCTTGCGCTGGTAGTCCTCTGAGCGCAGCGCCAAGGCCGGGCCATTTTCCCCTTGGCGTTCCTTGCGCTCCTTTTGATGGGGAGCGGCGGCGCGCAGTGTGGCGTCGAAGGCCAAATCCTCCGCGTCGCCCGGAGAGGGGCGGGATTGGATGTAGCGTCCACGCTTCCGGTCGGTGCGAGTCTGGCTGCGGCGCCCTCCGCTGGAGCGAGTCAGTCGGTCGAGGGGAGTGTCCAGGCGGCGCGGGGAGAAGGACTCGCCCGCTTCGACCTGCTCGCCGCCCTCCCACCAGCGCCCCTCCGATGGCCATTGAGGGATGGGCTGATGCGCCGGGTCCTGCATCGGGCGGGCTTGTTTGGCGGATGGGTCATCCTCGTCCGGCTCGCGCTGCCCCGAGGCGGCTACTTTTTTTTTACCGATTACCTCCAAGCGTTCCTCGCGCTCCTCCTGGCGGGCGCTGGCGGAGGATTGGGCGCGGGCTTCGCTCAACTGTTGGGCGAGATCACCCAGCGTGACCTCCGATTCTTGGAGGGGATGACGTCGCAGGCGATGGGGCAGCGCCAACTCGGCGGCCAGCAGGATGTCCTCATCGGTCAGGCGCGTGCGTCCCTCGAAGGCGGCGTGGGTGCGGGCGGCTTTGAGTACCACCAGATCGGCGCGGTGACCGTCGACGCCCATCTCGCTCATCAGCGTGGCGATGCTGGCCAGATCGGCGCGAGAATGTCGCACCTGGGGCAAGCGTCGGCGGGCCTGGGCGATCTCCCGCGAGAGGGCCTCCTCCCTGGGCGCCCATTCCGCGCAGAATCCACCGGGGTCGGATTCGTAGGCCAGATTGCGCTCCATAATCAACATTCGGGCGGCGGGATCGGGAATGCCCCGAATGTCCACGCAGAGCGCGAAACGGTCGAGAAGCTGAGGGCGCAGGTTGCCCTCCTCCGGGTTCATCGTGCCGATGAGGATGAAGCGGGCCGGGTGGCTGAAGGAGATGCCTTCTCGCTCAACGATGTTGACGCCCATCGCCGCTGCGTCGAGCAGCAGGTCCACCACGTGATCGTCCAGCAGGTTAACCTCGTCCACGTAGAGCACGCCCCGGTTGGCCGCGGCGAGTACGCCCGGCTCGAAGTGGCGCTCGCCTTCCTGGATGGCGCGTTCGATATCGAGCGTGCCCACGACGCGATCCTCGGTCGCGCTGACGGGCAGATCGACGAAGCGGGTGTGGCGCCGGAGACGGGGCGGGGCTTTCCCGTTACCGTAACGCTCAAGGCAAGCGGTACACCAATCCTCCGGTCGATCCGGGTCACAACTGAAGGGGCAATCGGCGATCACGTCGATCTCGGGCAGCAGCGCGGCCAGCGCGCGGGCGGCGGTCGATTTCGCTGTGCCGCGTTCGCCCCGGATAAGCACACCGCCGATCTGGGGATAGACGGCGTTCAAGATCAGAGCACGCTTCATGCGCTTCTGACCGACGATAGCGGTAAATGGAAAAATGGATGTCATAATTTCACCAACTCAATCTTTCAAAAGATTGGTTCAATCTCTGCGATTGAACCAATCGTGGACATAACAGCGCAGTTATGGTATCATTAACCCACTATGGGTGCTTTACCGCCCGAATTCTTCTTGATAGTCGTCGCGGTCATCTCGGCCATCGTCGGGGGCACGCTCACCTGGCTCATCGGCTACGTCAACAGGGGCTGGGGGGATAAAGAGGCTCAAAGCCGCCCCGCTCCCGCAGAAGAGCCCTCGGCCTCCGATGCTTCCCCGGCCGATGATGGCGACGCTGTTCCCGATGTTGTTGATGCTAGCGTTGAAGAGGCAATTGTTGCCGAAAGCGAGGCCCAAGTCGAGCGCGAATTGCTCCGTGTGTCGCGCACGAAAGAGGCGCTCGCCGTTTTCGTGCAAGGCCAAAGTCGCCGCCATCTCGACGAAGTAGTCGACTCACAAGCGCGGCAGGAGGCCATCGATGCGCTCCAGGCGATAATGGTTTTTGCTGAAGGCTGGTTTCCCGTTCCAGAAGAACCGACGCAGGTGCCCGACTTCGATGAGAACGCTTTTCTGGAGCAACTGCGAGGGGAAAATCCTCTCATCGCGGCGGGGAATGCTGCCGAACCTGCGTCAGACCTTCTACCCTTCGTGCAGGAGATAGAGAGATTGGTGCAGCGGCGGTTGGAGAGCCGACCCGACCTGGCCGAGCGTGAGATTCGCATCACGACCGATCTGAGGGGGAACTTGCGCATTTACGTGGGCCAGCAAGGCTTCGATTCGGCAGCCGATATCTCGGACGCGGAAGTAAGAACGCTCATCCAGGAAGCCATTCGCGAATGGGAGCGCGGTTAGGCTCTCGAATGGGCACACGTGGCGCACGAACTCGACGGCGAGCAAGAAGCACACGAACTCCCCGACCCCGCAATCACACCCTCACTGCCGATGGCCGAAAATAGCGAGATGGCGCGATGGGTGTTCTCGCTTTCACATTTCGGGCAAGCGACAGCGTCATCGGCCTTTGACATCGAGCGCAAAACGTCAAAGCGTGCCTCACAATCTGAACATTCATACTCATAAAGCGGCATATTCCCAATCCTCCAGATTATCCATATATGCTGGACCTGACGATCCAGCCAGAGCAAGTGCCCTCCACTCTATCCAACAAGCGGACATCAAATCAGCCCCAGAGCTTTCCCCACCTCGGCGAAGGTCGCCAAGACGCGCTCCAATTGCTCATCGGTGTGAGTCGCCATGTAGCTGGTGCGCAACAGCGACAGTTCTGGCGGCACCGCCGGTGAGATGACGGGGTTGGTGTAGACACCGTTGTCATAGAGCGCCTTCCAGGTCATAAAGGTGCGCTCGTCGTCGCCGATGATGATGGGGATGATGGGCGTCTCGCTCTCCCCCAAGTTGAATCCCAGGCGGCGGAATTCTTTCTGCATATACGCGGCAATCTGGTTGACTCGCGCGATGCGCTCCGGTTCCTCCCGCATAATATCGAGCGCGGTAAGAGCTGCCGCAGTATTCGCCGGCGGTATGCTGGCGCTGAAGATCAGCGATCTGGCGTGGTGCTGGATGTAGTGGATCACGTCCTCTGCGCCGGCGATGAATCCGCCCAGGCTGGCGAAGGCTTTGCTGAAGGTGCCCATGATCAAATCGACCTTGTCGGTGAGACCGAAGTGGGCCGCTGTGCCTCGACCCTGGCCCAGCACGCCGACCGAGTGGGCATCATCGACCATCAGCCGTGCCCCATACTTCTGGCACAGCGGTATCATCTCCGGCAGCGGGGCGATATCGCCACCCATGCTGAACACGCCATCCACGACCACCATTTTCCCCACGTCCTCGGGCAATCGAGCTAGAACACGCTCAAGGTGCCCCATATCGTTATGCCCAAAGCGCCGCGTCGTGCCATAAGACATCTTGCAGCCGTCGACGATGCTGGCGTGGTCGTCCTTATCGGTGATGAGGTAATCACCACGCCCTACCAGGGCCGAGATGGTCCCCACGTTGGTCTGGTAGCCAGTGGAGAAGACCAAGGCAGCCTCCATGCCGATGAAATCCGCCAATTGCCGTTCAAGCTCCAGGTGCAACTCCAGGGTGCCGTTGAGAAACCGGGAACCGGTACAACTGGTACCGTACCGTTTCGTAGCTTCGATAGCTGCCTCGCGTATCTTGGGATGAGTGGTCAAACCCAGGTAGTTGTTGGAACCGATCATGATCATGCGGTGATCTCCAACGGTAACCTCGGTGCCCTCGCTGTCGGTCAGGGGAATGAAATAGGGGTAGATGCCGGTCTCTTGAGCTTCTCTAGCCTCTGTGAAGGCCCGACATTTTTCGAAAAGATCCATTAGGAATCCTCCTTAATTATGCTGCTTGCACAAAGTCCATTCCTCGTGCGCCAGGGTATTATACGCCATGATTAGCGTGTGGTAAAGCGATGGAGAGGGGGGTGAAGTGAAGTGCTTTTGCGTCGATTTGACTTGCACTCTTGGGTGGTGTGTGGTATAATTTTCCCATCGTAGGCGGGCGTAGTTCAATTGGTGGAACGTCTCCTTGCCAAGGAGAAGGTTACGGGTTCGAGTCCCGTCGCCCGCTCTCTACTTCAGAGTTAATTAGGCCAAGTGGGTATGTAACCCCTTGGTCTTTTTGTTTGCATCCGCCTCAAGTGACCCACTGTGGAATTTTAGGCTCTATGCGACTTCAGCAGAAGGTAAAGATGAGAACAGAGAACCGAAGCAATTCAATGGGCTCAAGATCAATCCTGGCCCTCATCCCTGCTTGGAACGAGGCTGAATTTATCGGTCCGGTGGTGGAAGCGACGCGGGCACATTTGCCAGTGCTGGTAGTGGACGATGGTTCTCAAGACGAGACAGCCGCGATAGCCCAGGCCGCTGGCGCCACTGTCGTGCGTCATATCCAGAATCAGGGCAAAGGTGTGGCACTGGTGACAGGGTTCGAGTGGGCACTGGAGCGTGACTACGAAGCGGTCGTCACGCTCGACGCCGATGGGCAACATGACCCCGCCGACATCCCCAAGTTCTTGGAGGTTTACGAAGCCGGTGGGCGGAACTTGATCATCGGTCAACGTGACTTCAGTGCGATGCCCTTCCCGCGCGGCTACACAAACCCTTTTGGCTCCTGGTTGCTCTCCCTGGCGCTTGAGCAGCAAATCTATGATAACCAAAGTGGATTCCGATTGCATGATCATAGCCTGTTGGAGATACTAGATCTGACCACTACTGGCTTCGAGCTGGAGGTCGAGGTCATCATCCAGGCGGTTTGTCGCAGGATGCGCATCGACTGGGTAAAGATCCGCACTATCTATGACACCGGCAAAGAGAGTTACTTCCACCCTTTGAAGGATTCGGCGCGGTTTCTACAGATGGTCTGGTACGCTTGGCGACAGCGTCGCGAAGCGGAGTGTCAAAAAAACTGAAGTGTCATTCTCTGGATAAACCCTTTGAAACTGCAATATTTGAAACTACAATTAGGAGGCACCACCTAACCATGAAGCGAGCTAAACAGGAAATCGCTGAGGGGATTTTATTCACCGATCAGTATCAGCTTACGATGGCCCAGCTCTATTACCGCAATGGCCTTCACGAGAAACAAGTCCAGTTCGATCACTTCTTCCGCCATTATCCGGGCTATGATGGTCACAAGGCCGGTTATTGCATCGGCGCCGGGCTGGAATGGCTCCTGGACTGGATGGAGGAAGCTCACTTTGGCGATGAGGAGATTGAATATCTGCGCAGTCAAAAGGGGGGCAACGGAGAGCCCATATTCCACGACGACTTTCTGGGCTGGCTGCGCGAGAATGGCTCTTTCAAGGAGATCACGATGCGGGCCATCCCCGAAGGTCGCGTCGTCCACCCCAATGTCCCCTTGACAGTCGTGCAAGGGCCATTGGCGATGGCCCAGATTCTGGAGACATCACTGCTCAACCATCTCAATTACCAGACGCTCATCGCCACTAAGGCCGCTCGGATCCACCAGAGCGGACGCGGGCAGTTGTTGCTGGAGTTTGGGTTGCGCAGAGGGCATGATAAGGGAGCCAACGCTGGCGCACGCGCGGCCCTCATCGGCGGCGCTGATTTCAGCTCCAATGTAGGCGCATCCTATGCCGTGGATTACGCTCCGAAGGGTACGCACGCACACAGCATGGTGCAGGTTTTCATGGCGCTGGGGGAGGGAGAGTTGGAGGCATTCCGCGCCTACGCCGATCTCTACCCCGACGATTGCCTGCTGCTCGTTGACACCATCGACACGCTGGAGAGCGGCGTCCCCAACGCGATCAAGGTCTTCGAGGAACTGCGTCGCAAGGGTCACAAGCCAATGGGCATACGCCTGGATTCTGGCGACCTGGCTCATCTCGGCATCAAGGCCGCCAAGATGTTGAACGAGGCCGGCTTCCCCGAGACCTCCATTGTGCTATCCAACAACCTGGACGAGTTGGTCATCTGGCAGATCATCACTCAGATTCAAGAGGAGGCGCCCCGCTACGGCATCGATCCCAATCACCTCATCAAACGCTTGGTGTACGGGGTGGGTACGCGGCTCATCACCTCCTGGGGGGAGCCAGCGCTGGGGGGTGTCTACAAGCTGGTCGCCTTGCGCGATGAGGGAAAATGGCAACCGGCGATCAAAATTTCCGAGACGGCGGCGAAGACGCCCAATCCTGGACACAAACACGTCTGGCGCGTCTATGACCGGCGAGAGAAAGCCACGGCGGATCTACTGAGCCTCGACGACGAGGATCCGCGTGAGATGGAGCGGATCATGCTGCGCCACCCGACGGAGTACAACAAGTACCGCACGCTCACTCAGGACGAGATCGCGGAGGTCGAGCCCTTGCTGGTGGACGTGCTTAGCGAGGGTGAACGGGTCTACCCGCACTTCTCCATTCAGCAGATACGTGAACGCCGCCAGGCCGATGTGAGCCGCCTGGACCCAGGAGTCAGGCGTCTGCTGCATCCCCATATCTACCACGTATCTCTCACGCAGCGTCTGTGGGACCTCAAGCAGGATCTGATTGCATCGATGAAGCGGTAGGAGGATCGGTCGGAGCGGAGGAAAGCACCGGATTCCAGAGCGAGTTCAAGCTCCAGTATATCACCCAGTGCAGGGCCAACATCAGCCAGAGATTTTGGGTTAAGAGGAAGGTGAGACCGCTGACAATGGCAAGAGCGCCACGCAATAGCTGGCGTGGGGCGTGCTGGGGTGAGCTGATTTGCTCCCACCAGAATGGGTTGAGCATAGCTTCCACCGCTGTCAGCGCCAGGCCAATCCACATGCCAAGATATGGCCCCCAGGCGACGATGGGTGCGTTGCGATAAAATGACCAGTGGATTTCGTGGTAAGCGGCCTCACGAAGTGCGATCCAAACCGATGGGGAGGATGTGGAATCAGTTGCGCTGTAAACGGAGCCAGAGATAGCGCGACGGTAGGTCCACAATCCCAGCGTCAATAGCAGCCACGTGCCCACGCCGAGCGCTGCGACCCATTCCAGATCGCGTGCCCAATCGAGCCAATTGGCGATAGAGAAAGTCGCGCCGGCCTCCTTGGGCATTTCGAGGCTTTGAATTCCCAGGAAGTGCACGATGAGCGCGTCATGCCCCCAGAGGAGCGCGGCGAAGGGCACACCGATATAATAGAGTAATCGAAAGCTTTGGAGCAGCCAGGGGAAAAAGCGCCGCTGTGTCAATCGAGTGATGAAGGCTCCCGGTGCGCTTGACGGGCTTCGAATAAGAATTTTGACGGCATTCGTGGCAAATGCGGCCAGGAGGAGGGAGCCTCCTAACCAAAGCCAGCCTTCGTTGCTAAATGCACTTAAATCGGGCATCGGAAAGCCTTTACTACCTGTCCACGGGCACGGTGAGTCTGATCCGGGTACCTTCCCCAGGCGCGGAGGAGATGGTCAGTCTTCCACCGACCAGATCGGCGCGTTCTTGCATATTGACCATGCCCAAGCTCCCCCGTTTGTCATAGCTAAGCTGCACGGCGTCCACGTCAAATCCAGCGCCATTATCCTCCACCTCGGCGATGAAGGAATTACCCTGATTTTTCAAACGCACCCATATGTTTTCGGATTTGGCGTGCTTGCGGGCGTTGCCGATGGCTTCCTCGACGATATAGAAGATCACTCCTTGGGCATCTTGGTCGAGCACCCGGTCCACTTTAGGGGGTGCTTCCAGATGGATGGATATTGGCTCGGTGTCAGAAAGTTTGCTGATATATTGCTCCAGAGCCGCTCTCAGGCCCTGCGTCTCAAGGATGAGGGGGCGGAGCGTGAAGAGCATGTGGCGGATTTCCTTCGTCGTGCGGCGTGCCAGATCCTCGATTTGCTTCAGCTCCTGGCTGACTTGCTTGACGCCCCCGCCGTTTTTGAGCAGGGTCTGCACGAAGTTCACGCGCATAGCGATAGAGGCGATACTCTGCGTGGGGCCATCGTGCAGATCACGCGCTAGCTTCTTGCGTGCATCCTCCTCGACCTCCACAATCTGCTCCTTCTCCGCCCTCAAGCTCTGGTAGAGCTGAGCGTTCTGAAGGGCCACGATAGCCTGATTGCAAATGGCGACTAAAAGGACACGTAAGTTCTCTTGATAGGTGTTAGGCTGTGGACTGCCGAAGATCACCGCTCCGAAGTTCTCGAAGCCCGCGCGTAGTGGTACGACGATGGCCTGCTTACAGCCGTGCATCGCGATCATGCGCTTCAGTTCTGGGTCTTCCCCTGGGTTATCGATGATAACAGCTTCTGCCATTTCTAAAGCCTTGGCCAGAGCGCCTTCTTTCCCCTCGAAGCAAGCCTTTCGGTCACGGGGTGGGAGGTGGCGCGAGGCCACGATGCGCATGGTATTGTGCCGGAAAAGCATCACCAGACCCACGTGGGCTGATTCTTTCTGTCCCAGTTCCAGCATTCCTTTCTCGCCCACTTCGAGCACAGCCTGTAGCACTTTATTGTAGTTCAATGTCGCGCTGAGAGTGCTCGCCAATTCAAAAATCAGACGCGCGCGCTCACGAGCGGCATGTAGCTTGCGCATCTCCTCTTCCTTCTCTTGCAGGCGCTTGCGCATGATGGCCCGTTTCATTCGATCTCCCACCAGCCCACCGATCAAAGCGGCCAGCAGCAGGACTGATGAGGTGGCAGCGAAGGGGACCAGATCCGCAATTTGATTCTCCTGTGGGGTGAGTGAATAGCTGGCCAGCCCAGAGCTGGTTATCACGGCGATGGCGATTATCAGACTGACTATCCAGGGGAATCGCAATGCGGCTGTGAGGATGGGGAACAGAGTGAAAAACATCAACGAACTTGTCAGACCACCTGACGTCACGACAAAGCCTATCGTGAGAACTGTGTCCAAAAACAGCGTCAGAGCTGGTATGAGAGCTGGTGGGGAATCGTAGGATAGCAGGAGCATGACGCCGAGGTTATAAAAAGCGGCGACGCCCAGGAGAATCAACTGAGGCAAAATGGAATCGATGTGTAGGATTCCGCCCTTATTGATGAAAACATCGAGGATGAGAACAAGCACTACGCTTATCAGCAATAGCCAGCGCAGGTTGCTGATCAGCCAGTCTATTTCATGCCCCCTGGCATTTTTAGAAGTGGACATAAAGGCTTCTCGAAGTGTGCTGTTAATAGCGACTAAAACAAGAGCCGCAGGCATTGAGAGGGCATTCAATCTGCCTTCCATAAGCCCGCGGCCTTAAGAGCCTTACATACAAAAAATAAGAGTGGGCGCGAAGGGACTTGAACCCCTGACCTCTACAATGTGAGTGTAGCGCTCTAACCAGGCTGAGCTACGCGCCCCAACCTTTCAAAATTATAACATTGAATGCTGAGGTTGACAAGTCTAAATTTTCCAGTTTGGAGCCATTTAGTCAGAGTCTCTCTCGATTTCCGTGATGGCCTCGGCCGGCGGCTTGCTCCCGTAGATGACCTTCATCAGGCCAGAAAGATAGCGGTCCATCGTCTGAACGGCGGGGTAGATGGCTTGCTTGATCAACGCGGGGGTCAACGTCATGCCCTCGAAATCCAGGCTGCTCTTGTAGCGCACCTCTCCATCGCTGAAGTCCATCTCAAAGTTACCGATGCGCATTCCATAATTGGCTCGGGTGATGAACTCGGCGACGGCCTGGCGCGCTTCCTCCGGTGCTTTGACCGGCGCTAACACATAGAACATGAACTGCTCCAGATCCACCCGGATCTGAGCGTAACAGGCTACCTGACCGTTCTGCCCAGAGAATCCCACGCGATAGATGTATCTGTCCTCAAGTCGGCTAGGATACCAGTCGTCAGCTTCCAGAAATTGACCCAACGTTTCGAATGCTTGTAAGCTGTTTTCTCGATTCTCCATATTGTTAGCCACCTATGTGCTCCTTGCACTGGTTTTCGAATTTCTTAGACTGGGGGCTATTTTAGCCAGTTGTCGCTGGAATTGCAAACTTAGCTACCGGACAGTTTTGCAAAAGGTACGATTATCCCTGCCAGATACCAGCAAAAGTCATCCTGAGCTTGTCGAAGGATGACGGCTTCGCAA
>CAZDYW010000035.1:0-14485 GCA_964509655.1 uncultured Anaerolineales bacterium | reverse complement strand
AACCGACGCCCACGCCAGTGGCGGAGTTGCCATCGACGCAAGAGGCGGCTATCAATTGTATGTCCTGTCACACCGACAAAGCCAGCCTGGAAGCCCTGGCCGTAGAAGAAGAGGAGGTAAAGTCGGAGGAAACCTCCGGCGAGGGCTGAGCGGGAGAATTGCCTCCGTTGGAGGCATGGGAGAAAGTGCTCGTCGGTGGGGAGTTCCTGGCGGATGTTCACAACACACAGAACTGCATCGGCTGTCACGGCGGCGTGGCGGGCGAGGAGGATATGGAGGCTGCCCACGAGGGTGTTGTACGGGACCCCCTGACGGATCCGGATCTGGACAACAGCTGCCGGATCTGCCATACCGAAACCGGACAGCTGGCCGAGACCAGCCTGCACCGGAATCTGCACGGCTACCACACAGCACTCGAAGCGCGTGGGGCCGACATGAGCGATCCGGCGATGGAGGAAGCTTTTGGCAACCATTGCAGCGAATGCCACACCACCTGCGGTCAATGCCATATCAGTCGGCCCACGGCTCTCGACGGCGGACTGCTGAAAGAGCACCAGGTCAAGAAGATCGCCTCAATGAAGGACACCTGCATGGGCTGCCACGGCGCCCGGGTCGCCAATGAGTATCAGGGTAAGAACGAAGGCGTCGAGGGCAGCGTCCACTGGGTGGAGGGTGGTATGTCCTGCTTCGAGTGCCACGAGATAAGCCACTACCACGGTGATGGCACCGAGTACGCTCATCGCTACGAGGGCGAACCAGGCGTGAAGTGCCTGAAATGCCACAAGGATTCAGATCCCGAACAGAGCGATGTGCCGGAGCACACCATCCACGGCGACGAAGTGCCCTGTGAGGTCTGCCACGTATCCGGCCCCTACAAGAGCTGCTACAACTGCCACGTGGCCCTGGACGACAATGACCTACCCTATTACAAGACCGACGAGAGCAAACTGACCTTCAAGATCGGGCGCAATCCCATCCAGAGCGAGGACCGGCCATGGGACTACGTGTTGCTGCGCCACGTTCCGGTCGCGCGGGACACCTTCGCCTTCTACGAGGGTTACGAGTTGCCTGAGTTCGACAATGCGCCGACATGGAAGTACGCCACTCCGCACAACATCCAGCGTGTCACGCCCCAGAACCAGAGCTGCGACAGTTGCCACGGCAACGAGGATCTCTTCCTGACTGCCAACGATGTGGCCGCAGAGGAGATGGAGGCCAATGCCGATGTAATTGTACAAGAGGTGCCGGAAGTGCCCCACCCCGGCCTGGAGAACTACGATATACCCCAGGCATGCGTCGAATGTCATCCCAAGGCGACTGAAAGGAATTGGGAACTGCGCGACGAGAACATCCACTCCCTCAACTGGGTGGTGGAGCCGGCGGGCGAGGTTATCCGCTGTGAGGACTGTCACGGGAAGGAGGGTAACTTCGATTGGTCAGAGGCAGGTTATAGCGACGAGGAGGCTGCCGAGTTCATCTGGGCGGAGTATCCGTCCATTGAACCAGCCGGAGCTCCCTCCTCGCGCGGGCTGAGCTGGCTAGGATTGCTGGGAATGGGTATGGCTATCGCGGGCATCGTGGCCGTGCCGATTGTCCTGCGCCGCAGAGAACAATGACCATCAAGGAGGCACATATTATGAGTAAGCAAGATCAAAAACTTTTAAGCCAAAGTGATCGCCCTGAGCTGAGCCGAAGGGAGTTGCTCAAGCTGGTCGGCCTGGGCGCGGGCGTGCTTTTGTCGCAACCAGGATCGGCCTGGGCCTCAAGCGGAGGTAACGCCGATGACGCAGCGTCGATGTTGTACGACGCCACGCGCTGCATCGGCTGCCGGGCCTGCGAGAACGCCTGCAAGGAATGGAACGATCTGCCGGAGGAGCCGGAGCGTCCCTCGGACACGACGGCCTACACCTGGACGCTGATCAAGCAGTACCGGGAGGGTAGCGTCGAATCCTTCCGCAAGTACCAATGCCTGCACTGCCTGGACCCTGCCTGTGTATCTGTCTGCACGGTGGGCGCGTTGAGCAAGACGGAGGCGGGACCGGTGGTGTATGATGCAAAAAAGTGCATCGGCTGTCGCTATTGCCAGTACGCCTGCCCCTTTGGCGTGCCCAAGTTTGAGTGGGACAAAGCCCTGGGCCTGATCGGCAAGTGCACTTTCTGCGCCGACCGCATCGCCGAGGGACGTATGCCCGCCTGCGCTGAGGCCTGCCCCACCGGGGCGCTCGCCTTCGGCACCCGCGAGGAAATGCTGGCGGAGGCTCGCTCGCGCATCGAGCAGTACCCCGACCGGTACGTCGATCACATCTACGGCGAGAAGGAGGCAGGCGGTACGTCCGTCCTGTTCCTCTCCGCTGTGTCTTTTGATAAGCTGGGGTTCCCGACTCTGGGCCCCGATCCGGTGGCGCACGCCAGTGTCTTCGTGTCGAAGGCGACGCCGGTGGTTTTCTTCGGGGCTGCCGCAATGTTCAGCGGCCTCTACTGGCTCACCAAGCGCGAGAATGAAAACGGGGAAGCAAACCAGGAGGAGAACTAGCATGACTGTGACTAGCTTGACGGCTGACTTTGACTTCAAAAATCTATCGACCACGGGCAAGATCGTCCTGGGCATCCTCATCGCGCTGACGGCGCTGGGATTGGCCACGGGTGCCTATCGCCTGCTGGCTGGCCTGGGGACCACCACGAACCTCTCTGATCCCTATCCCTGGGGGCTGTGGCTCGGCTTCGACTTCACGCTGATTGCCTTCGGTGGAGCCGCGTTTACCATGGCCATGGTCGTGCATCTCTTCCACCTGGAGCGGTACGAGCCCGTGCTCAAGCCGGCCATCCTCACCGGATTCCTGGGCTACATCTCGGTGCTGGTCATCCTGCTGATCGACCTGGGCCGGCCTGACCGTTTCTGGGGTTTCATCCCCTACGCCAACATCCACTCGCCGCTCTTCGAGATATGCTGGTGTATTCTCCTGTACACGATCGTGCTAACGCTGGAGGTCTCCCCGCTGATCTTCGAGCGGCTCAATCGCCCCCGGATCGTACGTGCGATTCACGCCGCTGTCATCCCGATAACCCTCGCCGGGGTAGTGCTCTCCACCGGCCACCAATCCACGCTTGGGACCATGTTCCTGGCCGTGCCGGAGCGGACCCATCCCCTCTGGTGGTCCTGGCTGCTGCCGATCCTGTACTATCTCTCCGCCATCGGGTTGGGCCTTTCGTCCACGATTCTGGTGATGATCGTGGGTGGCAAGGCGCTGGGCCACGAGCCGGATCTGGACGTGCTGGCCGGCCTGGGCCGGATCTCCGTCTGGGTCTGGGTGATCTATCTGATGTTCCGGATAGGGGGCCTGCTCTTCACCGGCGATCTGGGACGCGCCTTCATGTTTGATTCGAGGAGCACGCTGTTCTGGATTGAGATCCTGCTGATGGCAATTGCGCCCATCGTCCTCTATTCCACCCGCACGGTGCGGCAGAGCAAGATGGGCCTGTTCTTGACCACGCTGATCGTCACCTTGGGTGTGGGATTCAATCGCTTTAACGCGATGTTCAGCGGGCGCCCGCCTATGAACGCGGGCGTTGGCTACTTCCCCAGCTTCATCGAGTTCGCGGTCCAAATCGGCGTGCTGGCAGCGGGAGCCCTGGCCTGGTATCTGCTGGCGCTCGTCCTGCCGATCTTCGAGGAGGAACCAAGTTCAGCCTAGAAAGTAGGGGCTCTTTGGGATTTTGCGTGGTCTGCTTCGTAGTACGGGCGATCCCTCCGTGGTCGCCCGTACAAAATGCTAGCGGGCGTGTACGGAGTCCCGCCCCTACAAGCACGCCATCACGCGAAATCCTAGAGTCCCCAAATGGGGCTTAGTTGAAGCGCTTGCATCTTGCAGGCATGCCGCCAAGATGGCGGCTGAAGATCAAGCCGCGCTGCAAGCGTTAGGCAAGTCGGAGCCACATTAGATGGCTCCGACTTTTTCTGTGCAGACTATTATTTGTCACTTGCTGCGAAGCGTGATATTATGCACGTCGATCAACATCCTGGCGTATGCCCTATAGAAGAGGCGGTCTCCACGCCGCTGGATTGCTAGTGAGGAGGACGATATGTTAAACCTCTCAGAGGTGGAAGTTTTCACCGTCGCCGCCGAGACGGAGAGCTTCTCCGATGCAGCCCGTAGGCTTCACCTTAGTCAGCCAGCGGTCAGCCATCAGATACGTTCGCTGGAACAATTCCTGGGCGTGCAGCTTTTCAATCGTTCCGTCCAGGGCGTCAAACTGACCGATGCGGGACAAGTGTTGCTGCCCAGTGCGCGCAAACTGCTCGATCTATCCTGGCAAATTGAGGAACAGATGCACTCGCTTGATGGAGAGGTGGCCGGACATCTGGTCATCGGTTGCACTACGACGGCCGGGAAGTATGTGCTGCCATTCCTGGGAGCGGCTTTCATCAAGCATTACCCCCATGTCCAGGTGACGATTAAGATGTGCCAATGTGATTCGGTGGTGGACCCCTTGCTGGCCCGTGATGTACCCTTGGGCATTTCCAGCACCAAGATCGTGCATCAGGATATGGAATACCAACCTTTCTTCAACGATCGTGTGGTCCTGGTCGTACCGGCCGGACATCCATTTACCTCCCGCCCATCGGTCCGGCCCGCCGAGCTGTTGGATCAGCCCTTCATCTTGCGGGAGGAGGGTTCCAGCACCCGTCAGCTGGTGCAGGAAGGTTTATCGGAGCATCAAATCGGCCTGGATCAGTTGGAGGTCGTGATGGTAGTGGGCAGCGCGGAGGCGATTGAGGTGGCTGTGGAGCACGGTCTGGGCATTGCTTTCATCTCCAGTCTGGCGGCGCGGCATGGGCTTGAGCTGGGAAAGCTGGTCGAGGTTCCCGTCGAAGGGCTGCAACTGGAGCGTCCGCTATACGTGGTGCGCGATTCCCGTTGTGCAAAGACGCCAGCCCAAGATCGACTTTGGAACTTCGTCCAGGAGCATCGCGAGGATATTTTGGCGATGTTGCGTATGCCTTAACGCCGTAGCTACTGCTCCCCTCCATTTAGCGCCTTGATGTTAAAAAGTAGATCCTCTCGATATGGAATATAGTGCGTCGTCATCGACCTCGTGCTGTGTGTTAACCCCTTCTTTATCCTGATATAGTCCCTCATCTGCAACCTGTCTTACATCAACAAGCATTTGACTCCACTGAAAAATTCCCTGGGAATATTGCCAGGGATCAAGAGGCAAGTGGACGGATCGCTTTTTGTGAGGCAGTATGTAATTTGTCTATTGACATATTACATATAGCGTGATATACTTGAGATGCTGGAGGTTTACTTGAATATACATCGGGGGAAAGAGGATGCCGAGACGAAGGCAAGGTAGAAGATGGCAACAAGAAGGATATTCCCGCCGTGCAGTGCGGTTTCTAGAGCCGATTCTGCTCCTGCTCCTCCATCACAGACCGGCCCATGGCTATACCTTGATCGATCAACTCAGTGAGTTCGGTCTGGGGAATATGGATCCCAGCGCTGTTTATCGAGCGTTGCGCAGTATGGAGGAGAGGGACTGGGTCACTTCGACCTGGGATGAGGAGCAGACCCAGGGACCGCCGCGACGGGTCTATAATCTCGCCGAGCTGGGTGATGAGGTGCTGCGCTGGTGGACAGAGGACCTTCGTGAGACGCAAGAGATGATTGAGCATGTTCTAAGCACGTACGATCAGCATATGGAAGAGGGAAAAGGGGATTATCATTGACGCGAATTGGTGAAGTTATAGAACAAGGAGTGGGATCAAAATGAAGAAAATCGGCATCATCATTTGTAATCGCTATCATACCTGTGCGGGGGGGAAGTGTTTGCGCTCCTTGCGAAATCGGGAAGGTGCTTTCACGATGTACGAAGGCGAGGAGGTCGAACTGGTCGGTTATGCCACCTGTGGCGGCTGTCCCGGTGGCAACGTGGAGTATGCCCCGGCGGAGATGAAGAAGAACGGTGCTGAGGTTATCCATCTAGCTACAGGGCTGGTCGTGGGTTATCCGCCATGTCCACGCCTTCAGGCTTTCTGCGATTTCATTCCGGCCAAGTATGGCCTGGAAGTAGTCATCGGTACCCATCCCATTCCGCAGAATTATTATCTGACGCATCAGGAGCTGGGGACCTGGCAGTCATCCGTGTGGCAAGAGCGCATTCGGCACGTCTTGGCGGATGAAGAGATGCGCTTAGCTTACGATTAGAGGCGGAAAAGGGGGTGACCTAATGCCAAGATTTGACGGAACGGGGCTATGAGCAGAGCTCCGACGAGCGGACGCGACGAACCATCAGGAGGTGTGAGATGTTCAAGAAAATTCTGTTGGCTACAGATGGCTCCGCTCATGCCAAGAAAGCGATGAGATTAGCGCGAGATTTGGCTGTGCGTGACGATGCTCAAGTAATCGTGGTCCACGCGTTTAAGTCTGTGCCTTCCTACTTGGAAGGAGCATCGAGAGATGAACTTGCCGGGCGTCACATCACCGAAGGGAGAAAAATAGCGGAAGAAGCGGCGCAGGAGCTGGAGAAGGCTGGCTTGGAGGTTGTCGTCGAGGTTTTGGAGGGGCCGCCGGCCGATGCCATTTTGCGAGTAGTCGGGACCCGCCAGCCTGACTTGATTGTGATGGGGACCCGTGGTCATGGAGAGGTGACCAGTCTCCTTTTGGGCAGCGTGAGCCATCGCGTGCTGGTTCATACCCGTGTGCCAGTGATGGTCACCAAAGCCGAGGTGAGCGAATCAACGTAGGGTGGGTCTTGTGCCCGTCCTCTCGCTCAATCAACTGGGGCCGAAGCAAGTCTGAACCTTGAGGCCCGAATTGCTCGGCTTGAGAAATGGTGCGCGAAGTGCTGGATCGGAGGAGGCAGGTGCAGTCGGTACAGTGGCAGGAACAGTACAAGAATAGATTAAAGACACCCCAGGAAGCCATAAGGGTGATCAATCGTGGGGATCATGTGTTCATCGGAACCGGGGCTGCCAGCCCACAGCTCTTGATAGAAGAGATGGTGGGGCAAGCGGATAGTTTCATGGACATAGAGATCACCCATCTGATGACTTTGGGGGCGGCTCCCTATGTCGAGCCCAAGTTCCGGGACCGTTTCCGGCACAATGCCTTTTTCGTCGGCCCGAACGTGCGGCAAGCCGTTGCCGAGGGACGGGCGGATTACACTCCCATATTTCTATCCGAGATCCCGGCTCTGTTCAGGGGAAGACATTTCCACCTCGATGTGGCGCTCATCCAGGTGACCCCGCCTGACGCGCACGGCTTCTGTAGCTTCGGGGTCTCGGTGGATATCGTGAAGTCCGCTGCCGAGAGCGCAGATGTGGTCATCGCCGAGGTCAATCCGCGCATGCCCCGGACGCTCGGCGATAGCTTCATCCACGTGGATCGGGTAGACATCCTGGTGGAGAGCGAGACGAAGCTTCCAGAGTTCCGTTATCCTGAGCCCGATGAGGTTGCCCGGAGTATCGCGGAGAATGTCATCGGGCTCATTGAGGATGGCGCAACGCTGCAATTGGGTGTCGGAGCTATACCGGCGGCGGTGCTGGATCATCTGGCTTCTAGGCGGGACAAGAGTGATTTGGGCGTTCACACCGAACTGCTGACCGATCGGGTAGTGGACGTCATCCAGGCTGGTGTGATCACCAATGCCCGGAAGTCCCTCTATCCCGGAAAGACGGTGTGTAGCTTCTGTCTGGGGACACAGCGTCTTTACGATTTCGTGAACCAGAATCCTTCTTTCGAGTTTCGTCCTGCGGAGTATGTCAATGACCCCTTCATTATCGCTCAGAACGACCAGATGGTGGCCATCAACGCGGCGCTTGAGGTTGACCTGACCGGTCAGGTTTGTTCCGATTCGCTGGGGTATCTTTTTTACAGCGGCATCGGGGGGCAAGTTGATTTCATCCGGGGGGCGGCTCGGTCGAAAGGGGGAAAGCCCATCATCGTGCTGCCCTCCACGACGGAGGGCGGCGAGCGCTCCCGCATAGTCTCCCATTTGTCCGAGGGAGCCGGAGTGGTGACCACCAGGGGGGATGTGCATTACGTGGTCACTGAGTATGGCGTCGCCGACCTGTACAGCCAGAACATACGCGAGCGAGCGCTGGCGCTGATCAACATCGCTCACCCCAAATTTCGGGAGGAGCTGCTGGCGCAGGCCAAGCGGCGCCATTATGCCTTCGTCGATCAATTGCCGCCTTTGGGTGTCTATCCTACAGAACTGGAGACTATCGCTACATTCGACGGGGTCGAGGTGTTCTTCCGCCCTATCAAGCCCACCGATGAACCGCTGATGCAGGATCTGTTTTACTCTCTCTCCAAGGAGAGCATCTACTATCGCTTCTTCGCCGGCATGGCGGCTATGTCGCACGCTCAGGCTCAGCGCTACACGACGATTGATTACCATAAGGAAATGGCCATCGTGGGTGTGCTGCAAGAGGAGCAGGAGGAGATCATCGCCGTGGGCAGGTATGTTGTGGGCCCGGAAAGCAATCTGGCGGAAGTAGCCTTCTTGGTACGTGACGACTGGCAGAGGAAAGGGATAGGGGATTGGCTCCATCAGTACATGGTTCGGATCGCCAAAGGTCGCGGAATTGTGGGATTCAAGGCCCAGGTTTTGCAGGATAATAGGCACGTGCTCCATTTGGCCCATAAATCCGGTCTGACCATCGAGAGCACTCTAGAGGACGGCGTATACACGCTGTCCTACAAATTCTAAATGTTACCTTTCGGTTTGCTGAGCAATTAAGCAGAAGTGGCTCCCTTGCTTTCGGATTTCGTATCGAAACCGCAGGCGTGGGAGATCTCTTTGCTGCAAAACCTTGCGAAAGGCGTTGCTCATCAAATTGAAGGGATACTACCGGACACCTTTTCAAAGCGGGCGGGCACGGAGTCCCGCCCCTACGAAGAGGTCTATGTGAAATTCTGACGATCTGGATAAGGCTACGAGGAGGATTAACGAGACGAATAATAGGAACAAGAATATCAAGAGTAACACTGGAGCAAAAGTAACCCTGTTCTGCTCGCGCCGGACGGCACGTCCGCCAGGAGCGATATACAACGGGATGACTTTTGCGCTACTATCAAGAGTGACACGAGGAACAAATGAGCGTTTTAGTTGGACTTACTTAAAGCAAGCGGGTTTCGTGACAGAAGATTCACTTCCCGCAATAGTTTATAAGATGTAAAAGGAGCATAAAACAATGAAGCAGGCTGACATCGTCGTCGTAGGTGGAAGTGCTGCCGGGCTGACTGCTGCGATCACGGCGCGGCGACACTATCCAGATAAGACAATTTTGATGGTGCGCGAGGAGGAGCAAGTTCTGATACCATGCGGTATCCCCTACATTTTCGGCACGCTGGGAGATCCTCAGAAGGACCTCATTCCTGACGCAGTGCTGGAGAAAAATGACATCGATCTACTTGTCACAGAAGCGACGGGCATAGACCGTGACGAGAGTGTCCTTCACACAGAGGCAGGCGACACGAGCTACGAAAGACTCATTCTAGCCACGGGTTCAAGGCCGGCTATGCCGCCCATACCGGGGTTCGAGTTGGATGGCGTGTTTGCCATCGTCAAGGATGTTGAATACCTGAGTGGGCTTCAGCAGTGGCTTGAAACGGCCCAGAACGTGGTCGTGATCGGTGGCGGTTTCATCGGCATCGAGTTTGGCGATGAGATCAACAAGGGCGACGATAAGAACGTCACCATCGTCGAGATGCAGCCGCATTGCCTCATGCTGGCCTACGACGAGGAGTTCTGCATCGAGATGGAAGAAGTGGTCGAATCCCGGGGCGTCAATATCCAAGCCCCCGGCAAAGTGCAGCGCATAACGGGTAACGGGCGCGTGGAGAAGGTGGTTCTCGCCGACGGCACCGAGATCGAGGCTGACACCGTCATCGTCGGTGTGGGAGCCGTGGCGAACGTGGATCTGGCGAGAGAGGCCGGGCTACGCCTGGGCTTGACCGGCGGTATCAGAGTGGATCGGACAATGAGGACCTCCGATGAGAACATCTACGCCTGCGGCGACTGTGCTGAGAAGATATCCTTCTTCGGCGGGCGGCCCTCGCCGCTGAAGCTGGCCTCTATCGCCACGCTGGAGGCCCGTATCGCTGGAGCTAACCTCTTCGGCATCAAGCGCGAGAACGTGGGCACTGTGGGCGTATGGTCGACGGCTGTGGGTGATGTCGCGCTGGCGACCGCCGGATTGACCGAAATTATGGCCAAAGAGCGCGGCTACGACGTAGTCGCTGTGACCATCGCGGGCCCCAACCGTCATCCGGGCATCATGCCGGGCGCGGCAAAGACCAAGGTTAAGCTGGTGTTCGAGCGTAACTCCGGCGTCATCCTGGGGGGGCAAGTGATGGGCGACTCCACGGCTGGTGAGGTCATCAACGCCATCTCCGCCTGTGTGCAGAGTCGCATGACGGCCGAGGACATAGCCATGTTCCAGATAGGCACCCATCCCGCGCTGACGGCCTCGCCCATCGCCTATCATATCGTGAACGCCGCCGAGGTAGCCATAGGCAATATGCGTGGGCAGCGGTGAAGATCCTTACTGATGGAGGTCAATGATGTCGAAGATACTTATCATAGACGATGACCCGGATTTCCGCTACGCCGTGCGGACGGTGCTCGAAGGTGAGGGGTTTGAAGTAGAGACGGCGGCGACCCCTGGGGACGGCATAAGCCAGGTCTTGGAGACGCAGCCTGACCTTGTGATCCTGGATGTTATCATGGAGGGGGGCTTGGAGGGTTTCGATGTGGCGCGTGCTCTTAGGGAGGAGCACAAGCTGATGAACTTGCCCATCCTTATGCTCACTGCCGTGCATAGCGTCCGAGAGGTGCCCTATCGCTTTGCTCCCGATGAGGAGTATTTGCCGGTAGATGTTTTTATGGATAAGCCGATTGAGCCAGAAGCGCTCATCGAGACCATAGAGGATATGCTGGGAGAACTCCGAGAGGAGCCAGAATATCCCTTGTAGCATTCCCGTTCGTGTTGGGGGAGAGCCTGGAGGAAGGGTGGGCAAAGTATGCAGATCGAGATTCTGGGAGCGGAATCTCTGGGTGTGCGCGGTCTCTCCTGTGTAATACAGGCTAGGGATCGTAAGATCGTCATCGATCCCGGACTGGCGCTGGGTTACCAGCGCCACGGTCTGCTGCCCCATCCCGCCCAGGTCGCCGTCGGTGAGTGTGTGCGCCGAAAGATCCTGGCGGCGTTGGAGGGGGCCAGCGATGTGGTGATAAGCCACCTCCACGGCGATCACGTACCACTGCCCGACGCCAACCCTTATCAGTTGAAGGCTCAGCGGGTTGCGCCTTTCTGCAATGCAACTCGCTTCTGGGTCAAGGGGCCTGCTGGGCTCTCCTCTAACATGATGCATCGCAGAACCGCGCTGAGCGAGGTTTTGGACAAGAGTCTCCCAAATGCCGAGGGGCAAAGCGAGGGATTGTTGACTTTCTCCCCACCAGAACCACACGGGGAGCTGAACACCCACCTCGGCGCGGTGATGATGACCCGTGTTGAGGCCGATGGTATCGTTTTCGTGCACGCTTCCGACATTCAACTCCTCAATGACAGAGCTGTGTCTTTGATCTTGGACTGGCAGCCAGATATAGCGCTGGTCGGCGGGCCGCCGCTTTACCTTGCCAGAGTGATGGGGAAGCGGAAGCGGCGGGGAGCCTGGAGGCGGGCGTTGCGCTTGGCGCGAGGAGTGGATGTACTGATACTCGATCATCACCTGTTGCGCTGTGCCGAGGGGCTCTCCTGGCTGGATCGTCTCTCGGCCGAGACGGGCCACAGGGTCATCTGTGCCGCGGACTTCATGCAGCGTTCCCGTTGTCTGCTTGAGGCGCGGCGTGAGCAGTTGTATGAGGAGCTGCCGGTGCCCGATGGCTGGCACAATGCCTATGCGCGGCATGAGACGGACACACGCGGTTATCGGAGCTATATAGACAAATGTTGCATAGATTCTGAGGAGGTGAGTAACATGTTTAGAGGTCGTGGCGGTGGCGGTGGACGTGGTGGCGGAAGTGGACCGGGTCGAATGGGCGGCTCCAAGGCCGCTGGCCCTGGTGGATACTGCGTTTGCCCCAAGTGTGGGCATAAAGTAAAACATACGGTCGGGCAGCCATGTTACCAGAGGCAGTGCCCCAAGTGTGGTACGAAGATGACGCGCGAATGAGAAAAGTCATTGAAAAAAGGCCTTGCTCAAGGCGAGTTGCATAGATTGGAAAAGGAGAAGCCCCAATGTTCGTACGCGATCGCATGAGTACACCGGCGGTGACCATAACGCCAGAGACAATGTTTCACGAAGCGCTGCACCTGATGCACAGTAAGCGATTTCGGCTGCTCCCAGTGGTGGATGAAAGCGGCCAACTCGTGGGCATCGTGGCTGAGCGTGACCTGGTGCAACCCTCTCCGTCGCGGACCGGCGCCCCCAGCGTCTGGGAGCTGAACCGGCTCGCCAAGGTGCCGATTCGGGAGGTGATGACGAAGGATGTCGTCACCACGCCCCCGGATGTCCCGGTCGAGGATGTCGCTCAGGTGATGGCTGACAATAAAGTCGGTGGGCTGCCCGTGATAGATGAGCAAGAACGTGTCATCGGTATGATCACCGAGACAGACATCTTCAAGGCT
The DNA here is from genome assembly GCA_964509655.1 of uncultured Anaerolineales bacterium. GTDB lineage: Bacteria > Chloroflexota > Anaerolineae > B4-G1 > B4-G1 > CAZANJ01. The sequence continues at coordinate 1,848 of CAZDYW010000035.1, read as the reverse complement.
TTCATCGAGATGTTCGCCGGAGGCCGTTCGGGGCTGCGCTTGACGTTGGAGATCCCAGAGACGATGGATGTCCTACTGGAACTGGGCCAGGCCATCTCGGAGTTGGGAGGTAACATTGTGAGCGTTGGCTCTTTCTATGTTGAACTGTCTGACAAGCGAGGGCTGGTCGTCAAGGTTCGGGATGCAAGGAAGGACCAGTTGGTGGATACACTTGAGGCCCTTGGCGAACACGTGGTCGATGCCCGTGACGTGTAGGCTGGGAATGGCTACAAAATGGGATTTTGACCGTGAAGCGATTTATCAGAGGAGCTGAGAATATGATAGCATTCGGGCCGGTTCCGTCCAGACGCTTGGGGCGCAGCTTGGGGATCAATAATATCCCGCCCAAGATATGCACCTATTCGTGCGTCTATTGTCAACTGGGACGTACTATCAGTATGCAAGTCAAGCGCCGCGCGTTCTACGAGTTGGAAAAGATCTTGCAGGATGTCCGGGATAAGGTCGAAAAGACGAGAGATTCCGGGGAGGAGATTGATTATCTCACTTTCGTGCCCGATGGAGAACCGACCTTGGACATCAACCTCGGCCGCGAGATCGAGCGGCTGAAGTCTTTGGGTATCAAGATAGCCGTGATCAGCAACAGTTCTCTCATCTGGCGTGAGGATGTGAGAGAGGAACTGATGAAGGCTGACTGGGTCTCTCTGAAGATGGACGCTTTGCAGGAGAAAACATGGCGCAAGGTCAATCGACCTTATGGCACCTTGGAGTTGGAAGCGATCCTGGACGGGGCCCTTGAATTTGCGAGTAATTTCAGAGGAGAACTTTCGACGGAGACGATGTTAGTTGAAGGTATCAACGACACCGATGACAACCTGAGAGCTGTCGCTGACTTTTTGGTTCGTTTGAGCCCCAGTACAGCCTATTTGGCGATCCCGACCAGGCCACCAGCCGAGGAATGGGCACGCCCGCCTGATGAGGAAACCATCAACCGGGCCTATCAGGTGCTGGACGAGAAATTGGATCACGTGGAGTATCTGATTGGCTACGAGGGCAACGCTTTCTCCTTCACGGGCGATGTCGAGGATGATCTGCTGAGCATCACCTCGGTCCATCCGATGCGGGAGGACGCGGTTGATGAGTTCCTGGTCCAGGCGGATGCCGATTGGGCCGTGGTACATCAGTTGATCGATCAAGGACAGCTCGTAAGGATAGACCACAAGGGAAAGGCATTCTACATGAGGAAGCTCCATTGAGTTGGTGCGCTCTCCCCCGACTTGCTGGAGACAAGGGAAGCTAGGTTATGGCCATTAGAGACATTGTTCTATATCCGGAAGGCAAAGATATTTTGCGCACGGTAAGTAAGCGGGTCAGCAACGTAAGGCGGGTGAGGGCCTTGGTTCAGGACCTGAAGGATACGCTGAACGGTCACTCGGAGGGCATCGGGCTGGCCGCACCTCAGATCGCCGCGCACAGCCGGGTGGTCGTGGTTCGGCTGGGAGGCGGAGGGGATAGCGAGAGTGAGCCAGGTCCGCCCTTGCCCTTGATCAACCCAGAGATTATAGAGGCTGGAGACGAGCGGAGGGATTTCGATGGCTGTCTCAGCTTCCCTGGACTTTACGGCGAGACCATGCGCCCGCACTATCTGCGGGTGAGGGGGCTATATGAATCTGGACAGCCCTTTGATCGTGTCTTCGAAGGCTTCGACGCGGTAGTGGTTCATCACGAGATAGATCACCTGGACGGTGTGCTTTTCATCGACCACGTTGAAGGCATGGAGAATCTATACCAAGTACGCGCAGATAAAAACGGCAACTTGGTGCGCGTGCCGCTGTCGGCTGAGAGTTCATT
>CAZDYW010000034.1:0-14599 GCA_964509655.1 uncultured Anaerolineales bacterium | reverse complement strand
GCGCCCTGGTACGTGATAGACGCCGATGTGCCGGAGCACGCGCAACTTAACTGCATGGCCCATATGCTGAATCTGATCCCCTACAAGGACCTGACGCCCGAACTAGAGGAACTGCCGCCGCGCGGAGAGGAAGATACCGGCTACGTGCGTCCCCCCATGAGCGAACAGAACTTCGTGCCGAAGATATATGGCGGGGAGGTGAAGTAAGGGGCGCTTATGGGAAAGAAGAAAAAGAAAAAAAAGGACCCAATTGATTTGGAAGACCCTAGCCTTTACGTTAATCGCGAGTTGAGTTGGATCAAGTTCAATCAGCGGGTGTTGGAGGAGGCGCTGGACACCAGCCATCCCCTGCTGGAGCGGATCAAGTTCCTGTCCATCGTTGCCAGCAACTTGGACGAGTTCTTCATGGTGCGTGTCTCTGGCTTGCGTCGACAGTTGGCAGCCGGTGTGCTGAAAGCGCCGCCCGACGGCATGACGCCGGCTGAACAACTGGCCGCCATCCGTCGGCAGTTGCTGCCACAACTGGCCCAGCAGTATGAGTGCTGGCATGAGGACCTGTTGCCGAAGCTCCACGAGGCGGGCATTAGGGTGCTCAGCTACGATGACCTGAAGCGCAAGCAGCGCAGCTTGATGCGCAGCTACTTCAGAGATGAGATCTTCCCTGCCCTCACACCGCTGGCCTTCGATCCAGGCCATCCCTTCCCCCATATATCGAACCTCAGCATGAATCTGGCAGTGGTAGTCAACGACCCACTGCACGGTCAGCGCTTCGCGCGTCTGAAAGTGCCCAATACCTTTCCCCGGTTGCTGCACATTCCCAGCGAGGAAACCGCCGATGAGTACCAGAGTTTGGGGTTAGCGCAGGCGATGTCCAATAACTTCGTCTGGCTGGAGGAGGTAGTAAGCGCTAACCTGGATATGCTCTTCCCCGGTGTCGAGATCGAAGCGGCTTACCCCTTCCGCGTCACCCGCGACGCCGACCCGGAGATTGAGGAGGATGAGGCCTCTGATTTGTTGATCGCCATCGAGGAGAGCGTTCGACAGCGCGATTTCGGCTCGGTGGTGCGGCTGGAGGTCGACAAGACGATGCCGGAGCAGATACGTGATATTCTGATCAACAACCTCGGCCTTGCGCCCTACCAGGTCTACACAGTAGATGGCCCCCTTGGTCTGGCTAACGTGATGGAGCTGATGGACGTCAACCGCCCTGATTTGAAGGATAGGCCCTTCCAGCCCTCAGTGCCACCACCGCTATCGACCGAGGAGAATATCTTCTCCGTCATCCGTCGTCATAACATCCTGGTTTATCACCCCTACGACAGCTTCGACCCTGTGGTGGAGTTCGTCCGCAGTGCTGCGCAGGATCCTGAGGTACTGGCGATCAAGCAGACGCTTTATCGCGTCGGGCCGAATTCACCCATCGTGGCAGCCCTGATGGACGCTCGCGAGAACGGGAAGCAAGTGGCCGTCCTGGTAGAGTTGAAGGCCCGTTTCGACGAGGAGAACAATATCGTCTGGGCAAGATCACTGGAGGAAGCCGGGGTGCATGTGGTATATGGGCTGGTGGGCCTGAAGACGCACGCCAAAATCTGCCTGGTGGTGCGACACGAGCGGGATGGCATCCGGCGCTACGTCCACATGGCGACGGGGAATTATAACGACGTGACCGCCCGTGTCTACGCCGACTTGGGTTACTTCACTTGCGATCCCGATATCGGCGCCGACCTCTCCGATTTGTTCAATGCGCTCACCGGTTATTCCCAGAAGGATGAATATCGCAAACTGCTGGTGGCGCCGGGAAAGATGCAGGAGCAGATCGTGGCCCGCATCGATCGCGAGATTGAGCAACACGAGAAGAACGGTGATGGCTACATAGCGCTCAAGATGAACTCGCTGGTGGATAAGTACTGCATCGAGGCCCTTTACCGCGCCTCGCAGGCGGGAGTAAAAGTTGATTTGCAGCCACGCGGTATCTGTTGCCTGCGTCCGGGCGTGCCAGGTGTCAGTGAGAACATCGAGGTGACGTCCATCGTCGGGCGCTTCCTGGAACACGCCCGCATTTACTACTTCCACAACGGCGGTGACGAGGAGATCCTGACCGGCAGCGCCGACTTGATGCCGCGAAATCTCTACCGCCGCGTCGAGACCCTCTTCCCTGTCGAAGATCCGAGCCTGCGGGCCGCGCTGCGCGATCAGATCCTTAAAGTGCATCTGAAGGATAACGTAAAAGCGCGCCGAATGTTGCCCGATGGCAGTTATGAATGGGTGGAGCCCAAGGATGATGAGTCGCGGATCAACTCGCAGTTGTGGCTGATCGAGCATCGCGGAGTTTGGCACAGCGAGGAGTAGCTATGAAGATCGCCTTGGTCGGAGATGTGCATGCCAATCTGCCGGCTCTGGAAGCCGTGCTCGATCATGCCCGTCAACAAGAGGTCGACGCGCTCTGGAACGTGGGCGATTTCGTCGGCTACGGAGCTTTCCCCGATCAGGTGGTCAAGTGCTTGAAGGCCGAGGATGCGGTAAGCATCGTGGGCAACTATGACCTCAAGGTGCTCAAGCTTAAGAGTAAGAAAAAGCGGAAAAAGTGGCGCAAGAAAAAGCGTCTGGAGAAATTCTTCGCCTTTCAGTGGACCTATCATAACCTCTCCAAGAAGAGCCGTCGCTATCTTCGCTCGCTTCCCTTGGAGAGGAAGTTTAATCTGGAGGGCCATTCCATTTTGTTGACGCACGGCAGCCCTGCTTCTAATGAAGAACACCTCGAACCGGACACGCCGGAGGAAAGGCTGCGCGAATTGGCCGGGCTCGTCGATGTGGATCTGATCCTCTGTGGACATTCACATCAAGCTTTCGCGCGTCGAGTGGATGACGCGTACTTCATTAACTCTGGCAGCGTAGGCCGCCCCGACGATGGCGACCCACGCGCTTGCTACGCCGTCTTGCAGGTTGAGCCGGACTGCGTTCAAGTGCAGCATTACCGGCTGGCCTATGACGTGGAGCGTGCCGTTTCTGCGATCCGCGAGAGGGGACTGCCGGAGGCCTTCGCCCAGATGATGATCCAAGGCTATCCCTTGGACGAAGTGATGGAGGCGCCGGAGACCTGGAACACACCGGTGCAGGAAGTAGATGATATGGACGGGAAAGAGCAACAAATCAAGGCCGTATTGCGTCTGGCCGAAAGCTACGATTATGAAGAGGATCACACCCATCAGGTGACCTATCTGGCGCTGCGGTTATTTGATGAGCTGTGGCCGCTCCACCGTCTCGGTGTAGAGGAGCGCTTCTGGCTGCGCTGCGGTGCGCTGTTGCACGACATCGGCTGGATCGAGGGGCAGAAGGGCCATCACAAGACCGCCTTGCGCTTCATCCTCGACGCGCCGGATTTGCCCTTCGACGAGCGCGAACGTCTCATCGTTGGCTCCATCGCTCGTTACCATCGTCGCGCGCTTCCGAAGGAGAAACACGATCACTTCGCCGCGCTCTCGCCGGAGGATCAGTATGTCGTGACCATCTTGGCCGCGCTCCTTCGTGTGGCCGATGGCCTGGATCGCACCCACCGTAACGTCGTCGATGATCTCTCGTGTGAAATTTCACCTTGGCAGATAGTTGTGCATTGTGACGTGCACATGTACCCCATACCAGAGCGGGAGTATGCCCTGAAGAAAGGCGATCTGTTCGAGCACGTTTTCGACAGGGAGTTGGTCGTCACGTGGCAGCTTGAGTGAGGTTTTAGGTTCACCCTCACCCTAACCCTCTCCCTCGCAGGGAGAGGGTACGAGGGCTGGGATGAGAGGGAAGGACCACCAATGAGAGGACAGAAGGCCCGGCTATTAGCCGGGCCTTTTTAGTTGGAGCGCAGCGGGAGCTCCCAAGCTGTCACGGCCTCGCCCGTCGGCTCGAATCCGAAGCGGTGATAAAGGCGTCGCGCGGGGTGATTATCGTGCTGTGTGTTTAGCGTGACTTCCTCCACACCGTTACGCCAGAAGGCGTGTAGGGCCTCGCTCAACAGCTTGGCGCCGATGCCACGCTTTTGATATGTTGGATGCACAGCGATGCGGTTGAGATGAGCTTCGGGGGGATTGATTTTTCCTTCGACGTAGCCTGCGACGCGGTTTTGCACCTCGGCGATGACAAAGTAGGGCGCCGAGGCGATTCTGTGGCGCACGGTCTTTTCGCTGTGCCACCAATGGGGGCTGAAAGCGGCTCGATTTATGGCTGCGATTTCCGCATCATCAGTTTTCGATGCTATGCGCAAGCTTATCTCAGGATTGTTCAACTGGGGCAAGTTGCGGTCACGTTTGGACAGCGTCACCACTTTGGTCAATTGGACGAAACCATATGGGCTGAGGTGCATTCCGAGCCATTCGCGATAATCCATCCAGGCCAGCGTCCGTATTCCGTGAGGACGCAGTGCATCGATGACGGGTGGCAATGTCAGATGGAGCCATTTTTCCAGCTTCAGATTATCATCCAGGGTGGCCAGCTTCACCCACGCCACGGGTGATTCATCCGGCCAAGCGAGTAGCGCTCCCAGAATGTTGTTCTTATGCTCGACCACGATAAAGGGGGCGCGGCCCAGGTATTTCTCCCATGGCCATAACTGCGGAAACCTGCGGCGTGCTTCCTGGGCGAGCGTCTCAATGGCAGATTTGTCACCTGGGCGGGCTTTTCTGATCTGCATCATAGCGGGCTCACTTTATCACACTGTGAAGTAGCAGTCAAGCCTTATTTGCTTTTTTATCTTGTTTGGTGTACACTTTATACCACATTTGAGGAAAAGCGTTAGGTGTGAGAATGTCTTGAGGGTGCCTAACTTATCGTTGAAAATGGGTGTGAGATGGTTGAAAAAGGAAAAGAACAAGCTTTAAACAGAGCATTGGCGAATTTGACCAAACGTTTTGGGGAAGGGTCCGTAATGCGTATGGGAGAAGTGAGCCACCTGGATGTCGAAGTGATCCCAACCGGTTCGCTGGCGCTTGATCGAGCTTTGGGTGTGGGGGGGATTCCCCGTGGGCGTGTCACCGAGATATACGGCCCCGACGGTGCGGGCAAGACCACCTTGGCCTTGCACGTGGTGGCAGAGGCGCAGAAGCGGGGCGGCGTTGCGGCCTACGTTGATATGGAGCATGCACTTGACCCGGCCTATGCTCGTAAATGTGGCGTGAACGTGGATGATCTGCTGATCTCCCAGCCGGACACCGGGGAGCAAGCATTGGAGATCGCCGAGACACTGATACGTTCCGGCGCGGTTGACATCATCGTCGTGGATTCGGTGGCTGCCTTGGTGCCTCGGGCTGAGATTGAGGGAGAGATGGGCGATTCCCATCCTGGTCTCCAAGCTCGTTTGATGAGCCAAGCTTTGCGCAAGTTGAGCGGGGCCATTAAACAATCGAACACATCTTTGATCTTTACTAACCAGCTGCGTGAGAAAATCGGAGTGATGTTTGGAAGCCCTGAAACCACCTCCGGTGGGCGGGCGCTGAAGTTTTATGCCTCGGTGCGGTTAGACATTCGGCGCATCAGTTCGATCAAGGACAAAGGAGAACTGATCGGTAACCGCACGCGCGTGCGCGTGACGAAGAACAAAGTAGCGCCACCGTTCAGGCTGGCGGAATTTGACCTTATGTATGATGAGGGTATAAGTAAAGCCGGAGATTTATTGGACGTGGCGATAGACCTGGGCGTGATGGAAAAACGGGGCTCCTACTATTACTATGACACCGATGATTACTTGGCCCAAGGCCGTGAGAACACCAAGGATGCTTTGCGTGAGGATACTGCTATCTTCGAGAGCGTAAAAGCCGATGTCCGAGAGAAAATGATGGAGGAGGGAACGATGGCTCCCTCTGCTGCCTCGGAGGAAGCAGAGGATACTCAATCTGATTCGGATGATCAAGAGGAGTAATGATTTGGGTTCTTCAGGATTCTGTGGGAAATCTAGCGCGTGGATGTGATATTACACATTGACGATAGAGAGTACCTGTGCCAGAAGCAAGAAGAATCTTTTCGACGGGATTTATAAAATAGAAACACTGTAAATCTAACTACTCGACCGATTCAATAATGGCTTGTGACCATGACTTTGGGAGGAACGAGCTTAGTTGGATTCTACCCAAAGGCATCCCAAATAAACTTGGTTATAGACCTGGCTGGAGCGGAATGAGTAGATACATTACATATTAAATAGCCACGGTTTGATCTCACTAAATAACTGCCGCTGAAAGCGGTGGATAACAAGAACTGGTCCTTTTCTGATACAGATCACTTTTGTTCACCTGTCCAAGAAGAATATTTTCTGATGCGTGCTGAACAGCTAGGCTTAGGCTTATTTTTAATCTTTAAGAGTTTCTGGAGGAGGGCGCGGATTGTCTGTTGGGTTTGGAGTTTCTTGTGGAAGTCGAGCATCTCAACAAGTTGAGGGGATACCTGGCGAATATGAGCGATTTTGAGTTTCCAGTGTGTCCAATGGCAATTTCCAGAGGGTACGCCTAGTGGGTGATGTAACGCAGATACCCAGTCTGTGGTGACAGTTGGGGAAGTGTTCAGTGTATATTTGACATGATAACAAGTCGTCGGTGATGTTTATGACAGGTGTCAGAGGATAGATCATCGCGAAGTCGCTGATCTCTGAGGTCTGCGGATATTGGCTCTCTCCGCTCAGCTTGTTGTTCGTGATGGCATTTGAGAAGGAAATGAACTCGCTTCTGGGTAGGCGAGTCGGTTCTTGATGTTGTTTTTGTGAAATCAACGCTTGCGCAAGCGTGCTAATGAAAGCCGTGGCTTTTCAAGCCACGGCTTTGTCTTTTGAAGGGGCATTATGGCGGGCAAGATCACGGCTCTGCGATTTCAGAAAAGGAACAAGAATCGCGTCAACGTCTATATAGACGAAGAATTTGCTTTTGGCTTAGCTGCCATTGAGGCGGCGCGTTTGCAGGTGGGTCAGAAGCTGAGCGATGATGAAATTGCAAGTTTGCGATGGAAGGACGAAATCGAGCAAGCTTACGAACGGGCGCTCAACTTTTTGTCGTACCGTCCGCGCAGTGAGGCCGAGGTGCGCCGCAATCTGCGCAAAAAAGACGTGCCAGAATGCGCGATTGAGATTGTGGTCGAGCGATTGGAAAAGTCTGGCTTGCTGGATGATGAGGAGTTCGCTCGTTACTGGGTGGATAACCGTAAACGTTTCAATCCACGCGGGGCGTATGCACTGCGTCATGAACTGCGGCAAAAAGGAGTCGACGAGATTGTGATAGATAATGCGCTGGTCAGCTTCGACGAGGAAGCGGCGGCTCAAAAGGCCGCAGATGCCGGCGCTCGGAAATTGGCTCACCAAGAGCGCCAGGACTTCCGCCGCAAGCTGCAAGGGTATTTGAAGCGCCGTGGATTTTCCTATGGACTCGTGAGAACTTTAGTAAAACAGAAATTGGATGAAGTGTACGAAGATGATCAACCATAATGGGAATCCTATGCCTGCTTTTTGTGGACGGCATAGTTATGTGGTATCGAAAGTGAGGTTAAAGTAACAATGATTAATCGACAGTTACTTATCTTGATAGCAGCAGTGGCGGCCATAGTGGCATTGGCCGGAGGTGTCGGGCTAGGCTTTTTGATCCGAGCTTATGTGGTTCGGTCTAAACTCGAGGATCAGGAACAAGAGGCCAAAGAGTTGGTGGACAGGGCCGAGAAAGAGGCCAAAGAGATCGTGCTCACGGCCAAGGATAGAATGCTCAAGAAGCGGGACGAAACAGAGCGAGAGTTGGAGAGACGACGCTCTGGCTTGCGTCGAGAGGAAGAGCGGTTGCAAGACCGACGCGAGAAGTTGGATCAACGCCAGGGGCGCTTAGATCGACATGAGCGCTCGCTGAGCAAGCGTCAAAGTGCTTTGGATAAGCAGCGCAATCAGCTCAGTCGCATGGAGCAAGAGCGCCATGAGATGTTGGAAAGAGTCTCTAACTTGAGCAGCGACGAGGCCAAGGAAGAGCTCTTGGAGATCGTCAAAAAGGAATCGCGCCAGGATATGGCGCGCGTCATCCGACAGGTGGAGGCTGAGGTCCAAGAGGAGGCCGATAAACGTGCGCGTGAAATCATCACCACTGCGATCCAGCGCATGGCGAGCGAGCACGTGGCCGACGTGACCGTTTCCACCGTCTCGCTCCCTTCCGATGATATGAAAGGACGGATCATCGGGCGCGGTGGGCGCAACATCCGGGCCTTCGAGAAGGCCGCTGGCGTGGACGTGACGGTGGATGATACGCCGGAGGCAGTTACCATCTCCTGTTTCAATCCGGTGCGGCGCGAGGTCGCCCGCCGTGCTATGGAGCGGCTGGTGGTCGATGGACGCATCCATCCGGCCAGTATCGAGAAGATCATCGAGGATAGCCAGAAAGAGATCGAGCACATCATCCGCGAGGAGGGGGAGCAGGCTGTGTATGAGGTCGGGATCCATGGCCTTCCTCCCGAGATCATTGAGTTGATCGGGCGGCTCAAGTTCCGTACCAGCTATGGTCAAAATCAATATACTCACTCCATTGAGACGGCCAAGCTGGCGGGGATGATCGCGGAAGAGCTGGGGGCCGATGCTGATGTCGCTCGCGCGGGCGGTTTGCTGCATGACATCGGCAAGGCGGTGGACTTCGAGACGGAGGGGACGCACGTCCACATCGGGGCCGAAATCTGCCGACGCTACAACATACCGGAGGAAGTCGTGCATTGCGTCGAGGCCCATCATCATGATGTGAAGCAGAACTCCGTCGAGGCCATCATCGTCGAGGCTGCGGATGCCATCTCTGGTGCCCGTCCCGGCGCTCGTCGGGAGAGCCTGGAGTTTTACCTCAAGCGCATTCGCAAGATGGAGAAGATCGCGAATGCCTTTGATGGGGTCGACGAGACCTACGCTATCCAAGCGGGACGCGAGATCCGCGTCATCGTCAAGCCGGAGAGGATCGATGACCTGGCGGCGATCGAACTCTCCAAGAATATCGCGGGCGAGTTGGAGGGCAGTATGGAGTATCCCGGCCAGATCAAGGTGACGGTGATTCGTGAAGTTCGAGCGGAGGAGTACGCCAAGTAGGTCGTGGAACTGGCATTACGGCAAGTAGGCTAGAGGGTTTTGCTGTGTGCCGTTGTAGCGGATTTCAAAGTGGAGATGAGGGCCTGTTGACCACCCGGTGCTGCCTACCGCCCCGATCACTTGCCCTCTTTCCACCGCTTGGCCGTCGAAGACGTAGATGTTGCTCAGGTGAGCGTAATAGGTGGCATAGCCGTTGGCATGGTCGATCACGACCAGGTAGCCGTACCCCACATCGGTCCATCCGGCGAAGCTTACGAATCCCCCGTCGGAGGCTAGTAGCGCACTGCCTGTAGGCGCTCCAACGTCGATTGCGCGGTGACCGTACCAGTATCCCTGAGTGATGACGCCCAAAACGGGCCATTGGAAGCCGCCCGTGCCTCGCGCTCCTTCCGGCACTGTTCCCGCGTAAGTTGTGACCACTTTGGGCTCGTAGGGCTTCTCGCCGCCAGGGACAATGAGTTTATCCCCCTCTGCGATGACATATTCTGGCCCTTCCAGATGATTGTACTTGCAGCTCGTTATCACCTCGGAGGCCACTTTATATTCCTCGGCGATGGAGGGCAGTGTATCGCTCACTCCGACGGTGTGGTAAACGCCATCGATGGGCAGGATGGTGACATCTTGGCCGATCCGCAGTAGGTCTGGGGCGTCTTCAATCTCGTAGTTCGACCACATAATCGTGGTCGGGTCTAGGCCGAATTGGGCCGCGATGCTCTCGACCGTGTCACCGGCCTGGACAGTGTAGGTGATGACGTCCAAGCGGGGACGATCAGGGATGATTGTGTGGGGCTGGGCGAGGCGAACGATGGGGGAAGTTTTTTGATGTTCGTCAGATTGGGAGGCTGCGTGCCCACCGAGTTTGACCAGTGTGTTAGCGGTGAACGACTCGGCATCATCGCTTTTTTCCTCGCTGCTTTTGATGGAGGCGGAAAGCGCAGGTGCCGACAAAGTGGAAGCAGCCTGTGCTGGCCAATCGACCTGGCTTAGCGCAAGGGCCGCGATAGTCACTGTGATAACGGCCAAGTGAGCGCTGGTGCGGGTGAGCAGTGGACGCCAGCCACGCCAGTCGCCGGTCAATTGATAGGCTGTGACTGCCAGCCATGCGAGGGCGCGGGGGATGTTCTTCTCGATCCAGCGGTAGAGGGAATCTCGCATATGTCTCTGGCCGGTGAGCGCGTAGGCTACGGCAGGTAAGACTGCGGATTTTGTGGCACGCCGTTATAGCGTATCTCGAAGTGGAGGTGGGGGCCAGTGGACCATCCGGTGCTGCCGCAGTATCCTAGCAGATCGCCCTGATATACCGGCTGACCACATCCGGCGGCCAACTGGCTGAAGTGACCGTAGCGGGTAGTGAACCCATTGCCGTGGCTTAATTCGATCATGTTACCATATCCACCGTTCCATCCGGAGATGGTCACTACGCCATTTTCGGCGGCGTATATGGGGTCGCCGAGGTTACAGCCATAATCCAGGCCGATGTGCGTAGGGTTGCGCGGGTCGTGGAAATACCAACCGGAGACGCGGGAACTGCCGGTGGGGAGGATAAACCACCCATTGGCGCCTGGCCCGGAGAATGATGTCCCGCTGCACACGCCATAGCTGTACTGAGCCGTTCCTGTGGTGGAGTATTCGGGCTCTGGCGGCTTCCATGCTACCTCTTCGCTCTCGCCGCCTGGGATGACTAGCAGTTGTCCTTCACGTAGCTGATCATCCTCCTCAAGATCATTCCACTCGTTGTAGACAACTTCGGGGCTGACATCATATTCCTCCGTGATGCCTCCCACCGTCTCGCCGGCCCGGACAGTGTGGTAGATGCCGTCCACTGGCAAGATATAAAGCGTCAATCCAGGCTGTAAGAGCCAGGGAGCATCCTTTATGGCCTCGCGGTTACTCCAGACGATAGTCTCTGGGGCCAGGCCGAATTGAGTGGCGATGTTAAAAATGTTATCGCCGGTTTGGACGGTGTAGGTGATAACCTGGGAGCGAGGGCGCTCTGGGAAGGTGGTATGAGGAATGGTCTTTCGGGTAATGGTGTCGGCGTCAGAGGGATGGGTGCGGCGGGTAATGACAAATGGTGTGGGGGTGGGAGTAGTCTCTGTTTCGGAAATGCCCGTCTTAGTGGAGAGCCCCAGTTCTTTGTTGAGTGCTCCCCCCACGGCTGCCTGTGGCGCAGGAATGCCCATACCGCTAAATAGGATGGCAACCAGTGCCAGGGCGATGATGCTCAGGTGTGCTGTGGTGCGGGTGAGAAGAGGACGTTTGGTACGCCAATCCACCCCCGTGCGCCAAACCGTGACGAAAAACCAGGCCACGAAGCGCAAAAGAATGGAGCTTGAACTAGGGGATTTAATGGGATCTGTATGGTGCTCCCCTGTGATGAAGTTTGGGAGAGACGGTTTATCCATAAGATTTTTCCGAGGTCATGTAACGTCTGTCACTAGCCTCAAGCGACAATTATACCACAAAGGATAGGGATGGCAATTCGAGTCAAAACGGGGAATCTGCTTGCTGTCAAGATGGTGACATGTTAGAATGAAGTCACAAATGATCACCAGCTTGAGAAACGACAAGGTCAAATATGTGCGTAAGTTGCAGGATCAAGCCCGTATCCGCGAGCGTGAGCAGCGTTTTGTGTTGGAAGGCGTGCGACTTATCGAAGAGGTCGTACAGGTTGGCCTCCCTCCCACCTTTGTCTTTTACACGGAGGATTTGGAAGCAAGTCGGCGGGGAGGAGATTTGGTGGCTTCCTTGCGGGCGCTGGATGTGCCTTGTTATAGTGTCAGCGAAGCGGTGATGGAATCCTGCTCCGACACCGTGACGCCCCAAGGTATCTTGGTTGTGCTGCCGAACCCGAATCTGCCCCGACCCGCGAATCCTGATTTCACCCTTATCATCGACCGTCTGCGTGATCCGGGCAATCTGGGCACGATTCTGCGCACCGCCCTTTCTGCTGGCGTGGAGCAAGTCTTCCTCGCCCCTGGCACAGTCGATGCGACCAATCCCAAGGTGGTGCGGGCCGCGATGGGAGCCCATTTGCGCTTGCCCGTGCTGGATGCCGAGTGGAACGTGATCGGCGAGGCGGTGCGCGGCTGCGACGTGTGGCTGGCCGCGGCCGGATCGAGGAGAGAGTATACAGCGGTGGACTGGACTCGGCCGGCCGCGCTCATCGTCGGGAGCGAGGCGCATGGCGCGGGAGATCGTGCCCGGTCTCTGGCGCAAGCTCGAATCACCATCCCGATGGCCTCGGATGTAGAATCGCTGAACGCGGCAATTGCAACGGCCATCATCCTCTTCGAGGCGGTGCGGCAGCGAAGGGTGAATACGTTAGCTTGACGAGAATACCAAAAGGCGGTATACTTAACTCGTTACGGGGCGTGGCGCAGACGGCTAGCGCGCTGCGTTTGGGACGCAGAGGTCGCCGGTTCAAGTCCGGCCGCCCCGACTTGGACTTGCGGGCGTTGCAAAATGGTATTGCCGCAGCCTTCCAAGCTGCTGTTGTGGGTTCGATTCCCACCGCCCGCTTTGTAGGGCCCATAGCTCAGTGGACAGAGCAACCGGCTCATAACCGGTTGGTCCTTGGTTCGAATCCAAGTGGGCCCATCGACGTTGGGGCGTGGCCAAGTGGTAAGGCACGGGACTTTGAATCCCGGTATCGTAGGTTCGAATCCTACCGCCCCATCTTATTTGTCTAAATTATGTGAAACGACCGCTCGAAGGTCGGTCTGGATTGGGCCGTGGTGTTTTTGCACCACGGCTTTTTTCGACCCTGGGAGGAGGCAAACGTGAATCTGGCAGTCGTGATTCTGGCGGCGGGTGAGGGGACCCGCATGAAGTCCAAGCTACCTAAGGTGTTGCACCCTTTGGCCGGACGCTCACTGGTCGCTCATGCACTGGAGGCGGCGCAAGCGCTGACTGAAACCCCGCCGGTGCTGATCGTGGGGCATGGCTCCGACGCGGTGAAGGAAACCGTCGGGGACCGCGCCGTCTTCGTCGAGCAGGCCGAGCAACTAGGCACCGGGCACGCCGTGCTCCAAGCACGCGAGACGTTGCAAGGCGAACCCGGTTTGGTTCTGGTCACCTACGCCGATATGCCGCTCTTGACGCTGGAGACTTTGCGGACACTGGTGGAGCGTCAGCGGGAAAATCTGGGGCCTATCACCATGCTGGCGCTGACCAGAGATGACCCGCGTGGATTCGGGCGCGTGGTGCGCGATGAGGATGGCGCCGTAATCGAGATCGTCGAGGAGGCTGTGGCGACGTCGGAGCAGTTGAACATCCGGGAGTTGAACGCCGGAGTCTATTGCTTCGACGCCGATTGGCTTTGGAGCCACGTCGATCATATCCCTCTCAGTTTGCCCAAGCGGGAGTATTATCTCACCGATTTGATCGGTATGGCGGTGGAGGAAGGCGCACGGGTCGAGGCGCTCTTCACCGAGGATAACACCGAGGTAATGGGCATCAACACCCGCGTTCATCTGGCCGAGGCCGCGCGTATGCTACGCCAGCGCATCAACGAGCGCTGGATGATGTCCGGCGTGACGCTCATAGATCCGGCCACGACTTACATCGACCAGAGCGTGAGCGTCGGAGCGGACACGGTCATCCGGCCCAACACGCATCTGCGCGGCGAGACGACCATCGGCGCGGGCTGTGACATCGGCCCCAACACCATCATTGAGGATTGCCAGATCGGCGACGGTTGCCGGGTGCTGGCCTCGGTGCTGGAGCAGGCCGTGATGGAGGATCATTCCGACATCGGCCCCTTCGGCCATTTGCGGAAAGGCGCGCGGCTTTGTGAAGGGGCGCATATGGGGAACTTCGGCGAGCTGAAGAACGCGACGCTGGGGCCAGGGGCGAAGATGGGCCATTTCAGTTACCTGGGCGATGCGGAGGTTGGGGATGAAGCCAACATCGGCGCCGGTACTATCACGTGTAACTACGACGGCGTGCGCAAGCACAAGACCGTGGTGGAGGCGGGCGCCTTCATCGGCTCCGATACCATGCTGGTGGCGCCGGTGCGAGTGGGCACGGGCGCCAAGACCGGCGCGGGGGCGGTGGTGACGCGCGACGTGCCCGATGGAGCGCTGGCATATGGCGTCCCGGCTCGAGTGCATGAACAAAGTGAGAAGAACGATGACGGGTGAATTCGACCATCAAGCGTTGATTCGGCGAGCGATTGAGGCGCGGGAAAGGGCCTATGCTCCCTACTCCGGATATGCCGTCGGCGCGGCGCTGCTGGGGAAGTCGGGCCGCGTCTACACCGGCTGTAACGTGGAGAACGCGGTCTATCCGCTGGGCATGTGCGCGGAGCGTGTCGCCGTCTTCAAGGCAATTTCGGAGGGGGAGCGGGATTTCGTCGCCATCGCGGTGGCGACCGAGAACGGGGGTTCGCCCTGCGGCTCATGTCGCCAGGTTCTGCGGGAGTTCGGCGCGGACATCGTCGTCTTGATCGCGGATACTGCCGGGGCTTTTCGTGAGACGACGCTGGAGGCATTGTTGCCCGATAGCTTCGGCGCTGCCGACCTTGGGATGTGA
>CAZDYW010000033.1:9280-14649 GCA_964509655.1 uncultured Anaerolineales bacterium | reverse complement strand
AGCCCTTGCTCCGGCCTGGCTTTATCGTGAGCTCAGTGGATGGTTAAAATTAGACCTTAATAAATCGGGGCTCCCCTGTCGTCAGATCAAGAATGCAAAACGAACGGGTTTGCCAGCGCATACCTCCCAGCGCGCCAGGGTTGATCACATGTGTCTTGCCTATCCTTTGATCGCGCCGCCGATGCGTGTGTCCGTGGAAGACATATGCGTACTTATTCGAGGCGATTGTTCGTCGTAGCCGTTCTTCGTCATCGCCGTGAAGCATCGCCATGGAGTAGCCATCCAGCGTGAGTCGATGGAAACGCTTCATCCGACCAAAACCGAGCGTTTGAGCGGCTACCTCTGGCAGTTCGGATTGACGGTCCATATTCCCACGCGCGATCCAAACCTCTAATCCGGACAGTGTATGGATGATGCCGGGACCGCATAGATCGCCGCAATGAAGCAGCGTTCTCACGTCCTCCGCTTGTAGTAAATCAAGCGCCATTTCCAGATTGCTGAAGTTATCATGTGTATCGGAGATGATGCCAATTTTCATTCCCACCCCTCTTCCTAGATGATAGCAGAAATTGCCCAGACGCGCAATTTTATCATCTGTTTTAGAACTTGTCACGTTGTGCTTCTATGTTTTCAATGCGTTGACAACCTGTTTTGAATCAAGTATACTATCATTGACTTGTCGGTGTTGAATTCCTATCACACGGTAGCTGAGGCTACGTGCCACATCTGGAAAGTCGCTTCGGCAACGAAGAACTTAACCCTCAAGGGGACCTCTCCCAAGTATCCAGGCCGTCCCCATTATCCTCAAAAAGGGAGGTATAACGATAATGACTGTAGAAAAACCCTGGCTCGCTCATTATGAAGAAGGCATATCTGCCGAGATAGAGATACCGCCTTACCCCGTCACACAGAATCTCATTCAGTCTACTGAAAAGTATCCCAACAACACCGCTTTGATTTTTGGCAACGTCGTAGAGCCGCTGGGTGATATGTTGATGGATGCCAAGATCACGTATGGCGAACTGCTCGATTTAGCACATCGTTTCGCTGCTGCATTACAACAGATGGGTGTGGAGAAGGGCGACCGGGTGGCCGTTCATCTCCCTAACTGTCCTCAGTTTGTCATAGCTTATTATGCTACCTTGATGGTCGGTGGAGTCGTCGTTCCGTGTAACCCTTCTTATGTAGCCCGCGAGCTCCAGCATCAGTTGGAAGATTCGGGTGCCAAGATAATTATTACCCTCAGTTTGACATACCCGATTGTGAAGCAAGTTCGCGCTCAAACGAAGCTCAGTGATGTCATCGTGACGAACATCAAGGAGTATTTCCCCGGATTGCTAAAATTCCTGTTCACCGCCGCAGTGGAGAAAAAGGAAGGCCATCGCCAAGACATCTCTGGAGACGCCGATACTTATTGGCTTCAGGATGTGCTCGATAGTGCGCCGGCCCGACCCGAACCGGTTGAAGTTGAGCAAGAAGAGACGGCTGTATTGATGTATACCGGCGGTACTACTGGAGTCTCCAAAGGTGCGCAACTGACACACCGGAACGTTCAAGCTAACGCTGTACAGGTAAGAGCGTGGTTTTCTGAGTTATCCGAAGGTGAGGAGACTATTTTGACCTCCTTGCCCCTGTTCCACAGTTATGCCATGACCACCTGTATGAACCTGGCGGTCCGCACCGCCTCGGCGATGTTGCTCATCTCTGATCCCCGTGTGCTGGTTCATATCCTCAAGTCGATCAACAAGCATCACCCCACGCTCTATCCGGGGGTGCCCGCGCTTTACGTCTCCCTCGTCAATTATCCTGAGATCGAAAAATATGACATCAGTTCGATCAAAGCCTGTATCAGCGGAGCCGCTCCGCTGCCGGTCGAGGTGCAACAAGAGTTCCAGACTCTCACCGGCGGTCGATTGGTGGAAGGATATGGCCTCAGCGAGGCCACACCGGTCACTCACGCCAACCCTATTTTCGGCGAAAATCGCATCGGCACCATCGGATTGCCCTTTCCTAACACTGATGCCAAGATCGTGGATGTGGAGACAGGAAAAAAACAACTATCTCCTGGTGAGGTTGGCGAATTGGTTGTGCGCGGGCCGCAGGTCATGAAGGGCTACTGGCGCATGCCCACTGAGACGGCTAACGCGCTGCGTGATGGTTGGCTCCACACCGGCGATATGGCAAGGATGGATGAGGACGGCTACTTCCAGATTGTGGACCGCAAGAAGGATATGATCCTGGGCGCGGGCGGATTCAACGTCTATCCCCGCGAGGTCGAGGAAGTCCTGTATCAACACCCCAAGGTCAAGGAGTGTGCAGTAGTAGGCGTGCCGATCAGCATGGAGAAGGGAGAGCGCGTGAAAGCCTTCGTCGTGCTGAAAGAGGGCCAGACCGCTACTGAGGAAGAAATGCTCGCCTTCTGCAAGGAAAATTTGACATACTACAAGCGCCCCAAGTTCATCGAGTTCCGCGACGAACTGCCCAAGACTATGGTGGGCAAGGTCCTGCGGCGGGTGTTACTCGCAGAGGAAAAGGAAAAGCTCTCTGAAGAAGGGTAGTGAGTATGAGCTGGGATTTCGGCGCATGGCTGGATCAGCATAGGGCGGATGTGCAAGCGCGATGGGCCGAGTTGACGCGGGATGTTTCGCATTACGCCCAACTCGACGAGGCCGAACGTATCTCCCGCTGGGCCGCGCTTCTTGAGGCGCTCATAGCGGACACTGAGGAAACCCTGTCTGAGGATGTCCACCGCTGGGCCAAAGGCGAGCTTCAAGAAAATGTTCCGCCGTGTGCTTTGATCTCCATCGCCGAGCGCCTATCCCAAGCCATTAGAGAGCACTTGCCGGAGGAAGCGAACTGGAAGCGGGCGAATGAGCATCTCAACGCACTGATTGCTTCTATCGCCCGCTACACAGCTCTTGAAATGGCAGGTTTGATCCAGGAGAAATCCCAGCTGGAGACCCTCTACGGAATCACCCGCGAGCTGACCACCAGTTTGGATCTACGCCGGTTGCTCCACAGGACCTTGGACGCGGTGATGTCCGCCACGTCTGCCACGACGGGGGCAATTTTTATCATCCAAAGGGCCAATGGAGCAATCCTCTTACCGGAGACGACAATTGCCTGGAAAGACAGCGCTTCCTCTAAAGGAATCTCGACCGACGCCCTTCCATCGGCTTGGCGATTGGGTCAGCCTGATGGCATGTTGGTAGTGGACGATCTAGAGAGCGGTTCGGTGGAGCCTTGGGTGGATGAGCTGGTCAGCCCTGATATGCGTTCCCTGATTTTATGCCCCTTGATCGCCCATGGCGAGCTCCAAGGGCTGATGATCTTGGGCGCCACCGAGAAAAAAGCTTTTCGACCTCACCACATCCAGCTTTTGCGCTCAGTTCTCGGCCAGATCGGCGCGGCAATTGGTAATGCTGAGCTATACCGTTTCCTCAGCGATCAATCCCAGGAGCTGGGCCAGATGCTCCGACATCAGCAGGAGGAGAGCACCAAGCATCAGGCTATTCTCACCTCCATAGCCGATGGTGTGGTCGTGAACAACGCCGATGGCAGGACGATCATGGTCAATCCGGCGGCGGAGCGTATCTTGAATACCTCCGCCGATCTGCTCGTCGGTGAGGATTTTCGGACCCTCTTTTCCCTTTTCAAAGCGCAAGATGGACAAGAGATTGAGATCGCCATGGAGGAGCTCCTAGATGCGTCGATCTCCAAGGTGATCCCAGCCTATAAAACAGTCCTTGAGATAGACGATCGCATCATAAATGCCCATCTATCCTCAGTAAAAGTCGATGGAGAGGACTTCTTGGGTGTGGTGACTATTCTACGTGATGTGACCAAAGAGGTCGAAGCGGATCGGGCCAAGAGTGAATTCATCTCCACTGTCTCGCACGAACTTCGCACACCGATGACGGCTGTCAAGGGATACACCGATCTGATTTACACAGAATCGGTTGGCTCCATCAACAAGGATCAGAGGCGCTTCCTGGGTATCATCAAGAACAACACCGACAGGCTGACGGCCCTGATCAACGATTTGTTGGACATCTCGCGGGTGGAGACAGGACGGCTTCGCTTTGAACCTCAGGCAGTGCAGATAGGAGAGGTGATCGCTGATGTAGTGACTGCACTGGCGGGCCAGGCTAAGTCCCAAGGGCAGACTTTGGCATATGAAGTGGACAGTGATATGCCCGAAGTTATGGGTGACCGGAGCCGTCTCAATCAAGTGCTCACTAATCTGGTCAGCAATGCCATTCGCTACACGCCCGAAGGCGGTAAAATAGAAGTCCATGCCTATCCTGTTGAGAACGCGGTGCGCGTGGATGTGCGGGATACGGGAATTGGCATCCATCCTGATGAATTGGGCCTCATATTCGAGCGCTTTTATCGAGCCGATCATCCGGTAGTGCAGGATATCGGTGGGACCGGGTTGGGTCTTTCCATCGTTAGGATGTTTGTGGAGATGCACGGAGGGCGTGTGTGGGTCGAAAGCGAGCCCGATGAGGGGAGCACGTTTACCTTCATTCTGCCTATGCCCACCCAGGAGGAGGAAGAGGAGCGCGTACCCCATTTGGTAGCTCGCATGCGGACAATTTTGGTCGTGGATGACGAGCGTGATGTGGCCCAATGGATCAAGTTCCAGTTGGAGGAAAAAGGATACAAGGTCCACGTTTTGGGTAGCGGAAAGCCCGTGGTGGGGTGGGCAATGCAGCATCACCCCGACCTCATCATCCTTGATCGCCGGCTTCCTGACATAGATGGCACGGAAGTGCTTCGGCGCTTGAATGACAATCCGGAAACAGAGGAGATACCCGTTGTTGTGCTGACAATTATGCCTGACGATGGTACTGTTTGGGATTTGGGTATCGCGGATTATCTCATCAAACCGGTAGGGGGCGAGGAGCTGATTCGGAGTGTCGAGGAGGAGTTGAGTTGGTATGGGAGCGTGCTCATCGTGGATGATCACATGGACACAGTGGAGTTTCTCTCAATAACTATGCGGCAGATCGGCTTCACCCCTCTGGTAGCTGTCGACGGCTACGAGGCGTTGACGTTGGCCCGTCGTCATCGCCCCGATCTGGTCCTGCTGGATCTGCGCCTGCCGGGTATGAATGGCTACGAGGTCTTGACCCACTTGAAGCGGGACGCTATGACACACAGCATCCCTATCATCGCTTTCTCCGCGCACATAGCTGATGTGGATTTGGAACGCAAGCGCCTCATCGCCCTGGGGGCGGCCAACTTCATTCCCAAGCCTTTCTCCATCGAAGAACTGCTAGAGGAGATCGAAGAAGCACTCAAACCTGTCTCTGGCCCAAAAGCTCAACCGACATAAGCCAACTGCAATCCGCAACCTACAACCT
>CAZDYW010000033.1:0-9180 GCA_964509655.1 uncultured Anaerolineales bacterium | reverse complement strand
TCTGGCCCAAAAGCTCAACCGACATAAGCCAACTGCAATCCGCAACCTACAACCTGCAACCTACAACCTTAAACCCAAAACACAAAACTCATGCCCACAAACCTTCCCGCAGAATACTTCGACGCAGAAGAGAGGCTCCGCGAGGCCAAGACTACCAAAGAGAAAATCTCCTGTCTTCGCGAACTGATCAGCACCGTGCCCAAGCACAAGGGCACGGACAGGCTGCGGGCTGATTTGCGCCGCAAGCTAGCCGATCTGAAGAGCGCCTCCAAAAGTGGCAAAGGCCCCAGTCGTTACGAATCCCCCTATCACATCGACAAAGAAGGGGCCGGGCAAGTGGTGCTGATCGGGCTGCCTAACGTTGGGAAATCCGCGCTGTTGGCCGCGCTGACTAACGCCACCCCTGAAGTGGCAAGTTACCCCTACACCACCTGGAATCCTACCCCCGGTATGATGTTGGTTGATAACGTGCAGATCCAACTTATAGACACCCCTCCCCTGAATGAGGATTTTGTAGACCCCGAGCTTCTGAACCTGATTCGCCGGGCCGATCTCATACTATTGCTGGTTGATCTGCAAGCTTATCCCATCGAGCAAATAGAGGACACCGTCACCCTTCTGGAGGAATGTCGCATCGCGCCGCAGTTTCGTAAGAACCGCTACGATCCAGACAGACGCATGACCTTTGTGCCACTGCTGGTGGTGGTCAACAAGAACGACGACGAAGACACGAATGAGGACTTCGAGGTGCTCTGTGAACTGCTGGAGGATGAGTGGCCCATGATCTCCGTCTCAGCCGAGACCGGTCGCAACTTCGAGCATCTGAAACAGGTAGTGTTTGAGCGGTTGGGCATTATGCGCGTCTACTCCAAACCGCCCGGTGCGGAGCCGGATTTTAGCGCCCCCTTCGTCTTGGAGATCGGGAGCACCGTGGGAGAATTCGCTGGCAAAGTGCATCAAGACTTCCTGAAGAGACTCAAAGCGGCTCGCATCTGGGGTAACAATGTCTACGATGGCCAGATGGTGGGACGCGAGCATGTCCTCAGCGACGGAGATGTGGTGGAACTGCGTACATAATTAGGATAACTCGTGACCCTCATCTATCTCGCTGTAGCCTGGCTCGCGGGCATCTTACTCGCGAAAAGCCTTAGTTTGCCCTGGCAAATATTGCCGGTGTTGGGCTTGGCCGCTCTCCTCGGATTGCTGCTCTGGCGGGATGACACTTCCGGCGGGAAGCGCGTTCGATTGGGCGCGATGTGCGTGTTGGCGCTGACACTTGGCGCCGGGCGCTTCCTGCTCACAGTTCCCCACTTCGACGAAACTTCCCTGGCGACCTATAACGATCTCGGCTACGTGACGCTCGAAGGTACCGTCGTCGGCGAGCCGGACGAGCGTGATCAATACACCAACCTGCGCGTGCGGGCCGAGCGGTTGAAGTTACCCGATGATACCCTCCGGGAAATCGATGGCCTGGTACTGGTCAAGGCCGATCGCTACCCTCAGCGCAGTTATGGCGACCGGGTGCGAATCGAGGGCTTGCTGGAGACTCCCCCCATCCTAGATGATTTCTCCTATCGCGATTACCTCGCCCGTCAGGGTATTCATTCCTTGATCCGTTATGCACAAGTCACACTGCTGGCCGAAAATCAGGCCAATCCTCTTTTGCAGCGCATCTTTGCCTTCAAACGGTACGCCCAATCCACCATCGCCGCCATCCTCCCGGAGCCACAGGCATCCCTGTTGACCGGCATCCTGTTGGGCGTCGAGACGGGCATCCCGGACGATCTGATGGACGACTTCACCGCTACTGGTACTTCCCACATCATCGCCATTTCAGGCTTCAACATCACCATCATCTCCGGCATCTTCGCGCAGTTGGCGCAGCGCTTTTTCGACCGCCGTCGGGCGATCTGGGTCGCCGCTGCTGGAGTAGCTCTCTACACCATCTTCGTCGGGGCCTCGGCGGCGGTAGTGCGGGCGGCGGTGATGGGCATTCTCTACCTGTGGGCACAATACCTGGGGCTGGCAACTTACGCTCCAGCATCCCTGGCCGCCGCGGCCATCGGCATGACGGCCTGGAATCCACACACTCTGTGGGACGTGGGCTTTCTGCTCAGCTTCGCTGCCACAGTGGGCCTGGTGCTCTACGTCGAACCGCTGGAGCGATTCTTCCAGCGCATGCTGGGGCGCTGGCTCCCCGGCAAGCGAGCCGGTGAAATCGTGGACTTGATCAGTGAGGCGCTGATCGTCACCTTGGCGGCCCAACTCACCACGACGCCCATCATCCTCCACTACTTCGGGCGCCTCTCTCTGATCACCTTGCTCACCAACTTCCTCATCCTCCCCGTCCAGTCCGGCGTGATGATCTTTGGCGGCATCGCCACACTCCTGGGGCTGATCGCCCGACCGTTGGGACGGATCGGCGGCTGGATAGCCTGGGTCTTCCTCACCTACACCATCGAGGTGGTGCGTTTAACCGCGCAGGTGCCCTTCGCCTCGACGCCAGTGCAAATGGGGGGCTGGATGGTGTTCAGCTACTACGCCCTCCTGGGAGGCATAACCTGGTGGCTGATCCAACCCCAGGAGCGGCGCGATAGAATCTGGGGCCGTTTCATCTTAAACCTGCCGCCCAAGAAATTAATCGGCGCGGCGCTCATCCTGGGCATACTCGCCGTATGCGCTTGGCGGAGCTTGCCCGATGGCCGTTTGCACGTGGCCTTTCTCGATGTGGGCCAAGGAGATGCTATCTTCGTCCAAACCCCCTCTGGAAGTCAAATGCTGATCGATGGAGGCCCCAGTGAGAGTGTGCTGCTTTCACAACTGGGACGTCAGATGCCTTTCTGGGATCGCTCACTTGATGTTGTTATGCTCACTCACCCCGACTCAGATCACATCAACGGGCTGATTCCGGTGCTGGAGCGGTATCGTGTGGGAACCGTGATCTTCCGTGAGATGGGATGTGAGGATTCGGTCTGTGAACGCTGGCGGCAGTTGGTAGAGAGCGAGGGGGCGGAAGTATATCGTGGCGAGGCCGGCCTGAGCTTAGCGCTCGATGCGGGTCTTACGATGGACATCCTTCACCCTGGGCCGACGCTGACCGATCGGGCCGGTTTTAACGACAACTCGATAGTGACGCGCATCCTACACGGCGAGTTCTCGATTCTTCTGACAGGCGACATCGAGGCGGCGACAGAGCGACTTCTGGTCTCCCAGGATTTACCACTGGAAAGCGCGGTGCTCAAAGCCGCCCATCACGGAAGTTGTAGCTCGACCACGCAGGATTTCCTGGACACTGTAGACCCCGCTCTGGTGGTGATCAGCGTGGGCGCTGATAATGATTTCGGGCATCCGTGCCCCGCTGTGATGGAGCGCTTGGAGGAAATGACCGTCTACCGCACCGATGAGCACGGAGTGATAGAGATCATCAGCGATGGCACAAAAGCCCGAGTAAAGACGGAACATTAGATGGATAATCCAATCGCCGCCCAGACAATTAGCCGCACGGTATTGAACCACCTGCGTGAAGGGCCATTCACTGGACAGGCGCTGGTCACTTTCGAGCTCGCTTGTGACTTGCTGACCGAGAGGGGAGAAATCATCGCCCTGGTAGACTCGCAGGTGGGCAACGGCCCGCTCAACATAGTGGTGAATGAACCTCTGAGGCTCTTTGAAAAATTAGAGACAGGCACACCGGCGGTTTTTTCTGAGGATGTGATCCGTGCCGGTGGGCTGACAGTAAACCTCGAAGAGGCTATCGTTTGGGACCCGTGCCCAGAGTGGAACTTGCTGCGGAATCACAAGGCCGATTTTGTGGGTCAACTATCCACGCTGCGAAGATTATGCCAGAGGTACGCTCCCAGCGGTAGCTTCTTGGCTCTAATGGAGCCTACGCTTTCATGCAATCCAAACCGCAACGCTGTCCTCGCCAGAGCTCGACAGGCGCTCTACGCCTTGGAGGCCGGATGGGAGGGGAATATTGCGCGACTGCAAGAGGGGGCTATTCAGTTGGCCGGATTGGGAAATGGTCTGACGCCCAGTGGTGATGATTTCCTAAGCGGCTTGATGCTTGCAGCTTGGCTATTTCATCCCAAGCCGAGCTCCATTTGCTGCGTCTTGGCCGATGCGGCTGTTCCTCTTACTACCCATCTTTCGGCGGCCTTCCTTCGTGCGGCCGCTCGGGGCGAGTGTAGCGAGGCCTGGCATGTTTTGCTAGCCGCGCTCATTGGGGAGAATGGTGCCAGCAAGACGGAGATCGCTGGTGCGTTGCGTGGTGTGTTGGCTCGGGGCGCCACATCTGGTGCTGATGCACTGGCCGGGTTTCTCTGGGTTGGTTTGGACATTGAGAGCATAAACTGGCCCTGTGAGATTTTCACAGGGCCAGCGCTTAAAGCTATTGTGTAGGTTAGATGTTATTGAGCCGAGGTTATAAACCTCACGCTCCAAGGTGGTTGTCGGATCCCTCTATCCCCCCATTGTTTACTGATCTTCCAAGAGTTCTTGATAGCTCTGCTCTATCTCTTCTGCCATTGTTTCAGCCTCTTCTGGATAACGAGCGGTGAAAGCTGTGACAAGAACAACGATCATTGCGGCTAAACCGGTGAATGAATCTGCTTCAGTCTGTGTGGGGCCTGGGCAGGTAATCGTCATTTCGCTGGCCAAGGCCGTTTCTGTCATCGGCAAGTTGCTAAATGTGAGCGTCTTGGCTCCGCGTTGACGCGCGAAGCGAAGGGCTTTCGCCACACCTGGCTCCATCCCCGTGACAGAAAAACCGATGACCATGTCATTGGTGCTTACTTCCTTGAGATTCATTGCCGCGCTCAGTGGATCAGAGGCGATTGATATGGCTAGTAGGCCAATCTCCCGTAGGGATTCGGCGCAAAGCCCGGCCAAATAGGTTCCTTTCCCTTGCCCTAGAACCCAGATGTGCTCCACATCCAAAAATGTGGGCAAGATTGCGCTGACTTGTTCTGTTAATTGATCCTGTGTCAGCTTTAAGTTGTGTCTCTCGTTTTCCAAGAGTCCTCGGAAAAGCCCCAGATCGTTTGGGGCGTTTAGGTCGGCTTGGTACGAGGTTGTTAATTCCTCTCGGACAGTCCTCTGTAGTTCCTCGCTCAATTCCCGAAATCCGGTATAGCCCAGATTCTGAGCAAAGCGCACTACTGTTGCGGCATCGACTTCCATTTGGTCGGCCATCTCTGTCGCCGTCATAAACACGGCGTCTAGTTGATGCTGTAGGATGAAATCAGCCAGCTTACGGAAACTAGGTGTCAATTCTTTGTACTTATCCTGTATCTTTTCTCGAAGCATTTCCCTCCCCTTTTTCTGCGCTTTACTGAAGGCCCTATTGGCGTCGGTGGGGTTATTAGATCGAAAAGCCAGGCTCCCAAGTAAAATCGTTCCAGAGAGATGGTTATCTTTCCCCACACTTGATATCTCTAGCAAAAGGTTACTTGGGGGCATCATTTTGGAACTCTCTGCAAGCCCAAGCTGTACCAAGTTTGATGAATGCAGGCTTGTCAGAACACTTGAGAATCTGGTTTATTGCTGGAGTCTATTCTAACTTACAAGTATTCTACCATACGCATTATGAAATTGCAAATATACCGGCCTGGTGAATGAAAAACATACCTCATTCCCGTCTTATCAATAATCTGGGATGCAGCGGGAGAGAAAACTGCTTTGTTATTTGGTATTTCGTGGCGGGCTTGATTCGGATTGACGAAGCCAAATTCACTTTTCCACCTGAATTATTGGGGAAGCTGTCAATTTTACATTTTCCAGGAAGCCAGATTTTCTGTTGACAACTCGTTTTGAATGAAGTATACTCTTTACCTTGCGGTCGAGAGGATTGGTTAAGGAGGATGTGAGCATCAAGCGTTTTCCACAAGAGAGCGATATTACCGATGTATCGTTACTCCGGATTATAAAAAGCTGGTGGCCGTTGGCTGTCAGTTGGATGCTTATGGCCGCTGAAGCTCCCACACTGAGCGCGGTTGTAGCTAGATTGGCTGAACCGGAGATCAACCTGGCGGCCTTCGGCGGTATCGTCTACCCCCTATCCCTGATCGTCGAATCCCCGATCATTATGCTCCTCTCCGCCTCGACCGCGCTGAGCAAGGATTGGGACTCCTACCTCAGATTGCGCCGCTTCATGATGCGTGTGAGCGCAGCTTTGACCATTATCCACGTGCTGCTCGCTTTCACCCCGCTCTACGATCTCGTCGTCGTGGGGCTAATCCATCCCCCGGAAGCCATCATCGAACCGGCCCGTTTGGGGCTGATGATTATGCTCCCCTGGACATGGGCCATCGCCTATCGCCGTTTCAATCAAGGCGTGCTGATCCGCTTTGGTCACGCGCGAGCGGTGGGCTTTGGGACGGCGGTCCGGCTTGGCGCCGACGCGCTAGTGCTGGGCGCTGGATACCTGATCGGCACTATGCCGGGCATCGTCGTGGCGACTGTGGCCCTCTCCATCGGCGTCGTCAGCGAGGCGGTCTACGCTGGGCTGCGCGTGCGCCCCGTTCTGCGCGATCAACTCCATGACGCGCCGCCCGTCGCTCAGCCGCTGACCTTCCGTAGCCTCATCGCTTTCTACATACCGCTGGCGATGACTTCGCTGCTGCGCTTGCTGGCCGAGCCGTTGAGCAGCGCGGCCCTCAGCCGTATGCCGAGGCCCTTGGCCTCGCTAGCGGTCTGGTCGGTTGTCACCGGCTTCATCTTCCTCTTGCGCAGCTTGGGGATGGCCTACCAGGAAGTTGTCATTACTCTGTTGGACGCTCCGCATTCTTCGCGCAACTTGCGCCGCTTTATGTATTTCCTGGCCAGCTTGGTGACTCTTTTATTGCTGATCGTCGTCGCTACGCCTTTGGCCCAAATCTGGTTCGAGCGCGTGACAGGCCTGAAGCCCGATCTGGCTGCCCTTTCCCGTCGAGGGCTATGGGTTGCCCTGCTTATGCCCGGCTTGAATGTGCTGCAAAGCTGGTATCAAGGCCTGCTCGTTCATAGGCGGCACACACGGGCTATCACGGAGGCAATCGTGGTCTACCTGGTGTCCAGCGGCGCTATACTCTGGGGCGGTGTGGCTTGGGGACAAATAGCGGGTTTGTACGTCGGTTTGGCCGCCATCGGATTCGGGCGACTGACCCAGACGATCTGGCTTTGGTACCGCAGCCGCTCTGCACTGCGGAGCATAGAGTCTTGCGAGGCGGCTAGCGCTTCCCTTCCGGCATAGCGCATCCCCTCTCCCACTTTGGGGGAGAGGGTTGGGTGAGGGGGAGGAGAATATGGAGGAAAAAGTGACCGATCCCATTCAAGCTGTTTTCGACACCCTGGAGCGTAACTTGCAGAGCATCTGGGATGGAGACCTCGAGGCTTACCGCTCCACCACGGCGGAAGATGTCTCTTTCTTCGAGTGGTACATCTGCCCACAGCGCATCGACGGCATCGACTTCCACCTGCGGGAGCTGCGAGTTCACAAGGACGTGGTCAGCGGGATGGAGCCGGGAGGGGACGAGAGCCGCGTCGAGCACGAGATTCTGCAACCCCGCGTCCAACTCTACGGCAACGTCGCCATCGTCACCTACACGCTCCTCATCCGCGCGGTGAGCGAGGCCGGCGTCGTCCACAAATCCTACAACGAGAGCCGTGTTTTCCACAATTTCGGCACCCCCGATGCGCCCCAGTGGAAACTGGTTCACTGCCACAAATCACCGCTGGCTACGGAAGAAAGTATGGCCATCCTGCGCCGCTGAAGGAGATATTATGCGCACCTTGATTCGTGACGTCACGGCTATCACTTTGGATGAGCGGGATCCAATCCTGCGAGATGTCGAGATCGCCATCGCGGGCGACACCATACTGGCCGTGGGACAGGCTCCTGCCGGTTTCACTCCCGATGACGTGATCGATGGGCGCGAGTTGGTCGCGCTCCCGGCCTTCTTCAACGCACACACCCATGCAGCGATGACGCTCGAGCGCGGCTGGGCCGAGGACCTGCCCTTCGACCGTTGGCTCAACGAGAAGATCTGGGTCGCCGAGTCGGCGCTGGAGGAGGAGGATGTCTACTGGGGCGCGGCGCTGGCCTGTTGCGAGATGATCCGCGCCGGCGTGATCGGCTTCGCCGACCATTACTTCTGGATGGATCAGGTCGCCCGCGTCGTCGAGGAGAGTGGCATGAAGGCCCTCCTGGCCTGGTGCCATTTTGGCATCGGCGCAGAGCACGAGCTCGGCCACAAGACTTTTGAGGACACGGTGGCCTTCGTCGAGCGTTGGAAGGGCGCTGCGAATGGCCGCGTTCGCACCACGATGGGCCCTCACTCTCCCTACATGGACCCGCCGGAGGTTCTACAGCGCTTCGCGGAGGAGGCCCGGCGCCTTGGCGTGGGCGCTCATTTCCACCTCAGCGAGTCCCAGGAACAGTTCCAGAATTCCCTCGATCATCACGGATTGACGCCCGTGGCTCACGCGGCTGATCTTGGCCTCTTCGACCTTCCAGAGCCGACGCTTGTGGCCCATTGCAACGTGGTCACCGAGGACGATCTGAATCTGCTGGCGGATAAGGATGTCTGGGTGGCCCACACGCCCAAGACCTACCAGAAGCTGGCGATGGACATGCCACCCTTGGCGCGAATGCAGGAGCATGGTGTGAACGTGGCGCTCGGCACAGATGGGCCGGCGTCCAATAGCGACCTGAACATATTGGACATTATGCGAGTGACCGGGCTTTATCAGAAAGGGAGCCAGGCGGACCCGGAGGCTATGCCGCGCACGCAACTCTTGCGTTTGGGGACGCAGGCCCCGGCCGCGGCCTTGGGCTTCACTCGCAGCGGTGCGCTGGAGGCGGGCCGCGCCGCTGATTTGATTCTGCTGGACACCAGCTCGGCCCATTGGATCCCTCGACACGATCTGGCGGCTGGCGTAGTCTATGCCGCGCATCCTGGCGACGTGGCTTACGTTTGGGCCGATGGGCAGCTTCTATATCGCAAGGGCGAATATCTGACGCTCGACGTGGAGCGCATCCGCTGGGAGGCGGAGCGGCGGGCTTTCAGAATGGTCGGGCGCCCGATGAGAAAACTGCGCGATTACCCGGCTGCGAGTGGTTCATAATCTAGCTTTTGCGCAAAAGCAAAAACGCTTTGATATCACCGCACCGCCGTAGAACAGACGGTAAAATCCAGCACC
>CAZDYW010000032.1:0-14761 GCA_964509655.1 uncultured Anaerolineales bacterium | reverse complement strand
GGGCAACCACAAATGGGCAACCACAAATGGGCAACCACGAGGGTTGCCCCTACGGGGTGCGATTATTTTTCGTGTCAGAATGGAGGTGTCAGAATGTCGAAAGGTAAAACGTCCAAAATTCTCGTGACCGGCGCCTGCGGTCAGATCGGCTCCGAGCTATCGCTGGCCCTGCGCGAGAGACACGGCGACGAAAACGTCATCGTCACCGACATCAAAGAGCCCCCTCTGGAACTCCGCAACGGGCCGTTCGAGTTCTTGAACGTGACCCAGCGCGGGGCTATCGGCTCGGTGGTGGATCGTTACCAGGTCGATACGATCTACCACATGGCGGCCATTCTCTCCGCCACCGGCGAGCAAAAGCCCCAGGTCGCCTGGAACGTGAACTTGAAGGGCTTCTACAAGGTCCTGGACACAGCCCGGGAACGTAAAGTTTCCCGGGTTTTTTGGCCCAGTTCCATCGCTGCCTTCGGGCCGGAGACGCCCAAAGATAACACGCCCCAGGAGACCGTCATGCGGCCGACGACGATGTACGGCGTCACCAAGGTGGCCGGGGAGTTGCTGGGCAACTACTACGTCAAGCGCTTCGGGATGGACGTGCGGAGCGTTCGCTTCCCCGGAATCATCAGCAGCGAGACGCTCCCCGGCGGTGGCACTACGGACTACGCGGTGGAGATCTTCTACGCCGCGCTGAGGTATCAGCATTACGTCTGTTTCTTGCGGGAGGATACGGTGCTGCCGATGATGTACATGCCGGACTGCATCCGCGCGATGATGATGTTGATGGAGGCCGACTTCGCTCAGCTTGAGCACCACGCCGATTTCAACCTGGCGGCCTTCAGCTTCTCGCCCGCCGAGCTGGCGGCGGAGATCAAGAAGCACATTCCGGAGTTTGAGATCGAGTACAAACCGGACTATCGGCAGGAAATCGCCGATTCTTGGCCGCGCACCATCGACGACAGCGCCGCCCGCGCGGAGTGGGGCTGGGAGCCGAAATATGACCTGGCGGCGATGGTAGCGGATATGCTGGAAAAACTGCGCTTGAAGGTCTGATATCCGCGCTTACTCCCGCACCAGCAGTGGCAGGTAGATTTTATATCGCGCCGGTGTCGTCTCGTCGACGGTGATCAGTACAGAACCGTTCTCGGTCGCGCCTGCTACTCCATTGCCCGTTGTGTCTCCGAAGGATGCCGCTGGGTATTTTGAGAAGTTGACCGTCGCCTTCGTCGTCGTGGCGGGCTGGCCCACCTCCAGGGTGATGGAGATGGGGTTTCCGTCGGTCAGCACGGTCAGGGGCGGTAAGATATCGGCGATGTAGATATCCAACTCGCCATCGGTGTCGTTTATGTTGAACATCACAGAACCGTCGAAGCCGGTCGGGCGGTTGAACGTCACCGCATCGGGAAGGCCGTCCTTATCCCCATCTGTGGGATCGAAGTTCAGCAAGGTATGGTCATAATCCAGCGAGAAGATGGTGGCGGCAATCTTGTTGCCGTTGCCGGTGAAGGTGATCGGCAGCGTCACGCTGGCACCGGATGTGGCCGAAACCTGAGTGGGGAGGGCGAGCGTAGGGCCATTCTCATCCAGCGAATCTGGTTGGACCTCTTCCTCGATTGACGGCGCAAGCGTAGCACCACTGCTTGCCCCCTTTTCAAAGACGAGTAGCGCGATGTAGGAGAGATCCCCCGCATCGACTACGTTGTCCGCGTTGGCGTCACAGCCCACCGCGTTTCCGGCGAATGAGCCGCCAGGTGTATCGGGTGGATCGTCCCCGTCACTGTCGAAGACCTCTAGCACCAGCGCCGTGATATCCCCGGCGTCCAAGCTCTGATCCCCGTTACAGTCTCCGCGCAGGCCGGCTAGAATATCGACCGAGCCGTCGAAGGCGTCGCCCGGCACACTCTCGCCGTCGGTGTTGCCAAACGTGGCGGAGGGATCGCTGGAGAAGCCTACCGTTGCGGTGGCAGTGGTAGTCGGCTGGCAGGTCACGCCGAACGTGACGGATAGGATCACCCCGTCCGATATCGCTTCCATGGGCGAGGTGACGTCGGTGGCGTAGACATCCAGCTCGCCGTCGGCGTCGCCCCCGTCGAAAGTGACCGAGCCGTTAAACCCACTCGGCAGATTGAGATTCACCGCGTCGGGGAGCCCGTCTTGGTCGTCGTCGGCGGGATCGAAACTCAGACAACTCTCGTCGAAGTCCAGCGAGAAGATGGTAGAGTTGATGTCGTGACCGTTGCCGGTGAAGGCGACTGGCACGACCACCTCTTGCCCGGCCTGGGTCGGGATGTGATTGGGGATGCTCAGGTACGGGCCGGTGGTGGCACTGGTGAAGTTGGCGGTGATGGTTTTGTCGGCGTCCATCACGATGGTGATGGGGTTATCGCTGCCCAACGCATCGCCGCTCCAGCTATCGAACATATAGCCAGCGCTGGGGGTAGCCGTCAATTCCACCATTGTTCCTGGAGCATATCCGCCGGACGGGTCCGCGTTCACCGTTCCGCCGCCGCTGGGATTGATGCTTACGTTCAAGCTGTAGCCCTGGCATGCCACCGGCAGGTCGAGGGTATCGGTCCAGGGGCCGCCGTTGGAGGCATTGATGTCCAGGTCGAAGTGAATCAGGTGACCGTCGGGAGTATCGGGAGCCACTTCAAAGTCGAAGTCGCTGCCGTTGGTACCGATGCCGCCACCGGCAATGTCGGGGTAGCCGCTATCGGTGTTGTAGGTGAAGGTGATGTAGGAATCGTCGCTGCTGATGACGGCATCGACGCCGGTGGCAATGTCGCTGCCTTGATTTTGTAGATCGACATAGAGCTCGATGGCCTCCCCGCATTCCACGACACCATCGCCATCGCCATTGCTTTCCTCGGCGGTGTCGTCGTCGATGGTATGCCCCTCGTACACCAGCGGTCCGACATCCCCGCCGCTATATTCGTTCAGCGAGAGTGTGTAGAAGTAGGTGGGCCCTCCCTCGGAGCCGTGGTTATACTCTCTCACCTTCAAGTAGTAGGTGCCATCGGCGGGGAGCGTGTACTCGATGCGCGAATCGAGACCGTCGTGGTCATCGTTGTGGGTCAGTTCGGTAACTCCGTCCGTATCGTAGAGGTAGAGGTAGGGATCGAGATCAGAGCCGATGGCTTTCGCGTCAATGTCGGCGATGATCACGTCGCCCGCGCTGCCGCTGAAGGCGTAGTAGTCCACGTCACCGGCAGGGCAGATGTCGGCGTCGCTCAGCACGTCGCCGTAGGCGATGTCCGTGGCCTGGGCCGCTGTGTCGTTGGGCTCGTGAGGATCGTAGCAGATGACGTTATCGTAGAAGGTGTGGAGCCATTCATCCCACTGCGTGTCGGCGGTGAACTGGAGCCAGTTCTCGCCTCCATCATAAGTGACGTCGTAAAGCTCCTCCGAGTCCGGGAAGTAGATGCTGATGCCGTGTGCCCCCGGCCAATTTCCGCCGTGCCGCTCGTGGATGACAGCGTCATCGACGGCGCTCATCACGGCGCTGGCGGCGGCATTGATGGCGGTATCGCTCACCTGCTGGTTGATCTGGTATGCGAAGTCGTAGAGATCGATGTAGGTTGAGTAAGCGAACCGCTGTGTATCGCTGCGGGCGGTGGCTATCGTGGCGTAGTGATCGCCCGTCCCGGCGATGAGGGCTGCGGCGAGGTCATCGACCGCCGTGCTAAGCGCAGCGTAGGGGGTGCCCAGATCGACCGCCGACTGGGTCTGGCTGTCGCCGTAGGAAGTGTAGTATGCGTCCACGATGACGGTGCCCAGTTGAGGCGCTCCCATCGTCGGATCGCTCCTCAGCACCGACAGGATAGCGTCGTATGGCCAGCCGTCCTCGGGCTCCGTCTCCTCCGAGCCGACGCGCACGTCGACGTAGGGGACTAGCTGCCCGTCCACCTCTATCATGCCCATCAAGCAGGCGTCGGAACCCACCAAGTCGAGCGGATCGGCGCCGCCGTTCGAGAGCGTCTCCATCGCGCCGCGCAGTTCCGGCATATCCAGCGCGTCGCCGCTGGTGTCGTCATAGGCGATGTTCTTGAGCAGCGGCTTTTCGGCTCCAGGCATCAGCCAGCCGCTCCCATGATCCCAGAGCACTACGGCGTAACGGTCGGCGGGATAGGCCGACATTCCCCAAGCCACGAAGTCGATCAGCGTCTGGGGATCGCCCATATTGGCCTCACCGATGCTCGCGCCGTTGGCCGCCCAGGGCTCCAGCCCCGGCGTGACGTGGAAGCGGCGGGTATCGGTCCAGTTCCCGTAGCCGGTCTCATATCCAGGCACGCGGTCGAACTGCACCACGATGTTTAGGTCGCCGCTGGAGCCCACGCTGGACATCTCCAGGAAGTCGTCGATGCCCGCGCTCTCCAGGTTGTTGTCGCCGTCGAGGTAGACCAAGAAGGTCCAATCGGCTTGCCCCGCGCCCCCGCAAGTCACCGACAGGTCGAGGGAGTCGGCCCAAGGGCCACCGTCGGATGCAGTAACGTCCAGGTCGAAGTGGATCACATGACCGTCGGGCGCGTCGGGCGCCACCTCGAACTCGAAGTCATCGCTGTTGAATCCGCTGCCGCCTCCGGGGATGTCTGGATAGTCGCTGTCGGTGTTGTAGGTGAAGGTGATGTAGGGATCGCTGCTGCTGAGGGTGGCGCTGACGCCGGTGGCGGCATCGATGCCCTGGTTCTGTAGATTGATGGACAGCTCGATGGTCTCCCCGCATTCTATGATACCGTCACCGTCGCCATCGCTCTCGTCGCTGGTGTCGTCGTCAACTGTGCGTCCCCCGTAGACAAGCGGGCCGATGGCCCCGCTCTCGTCGTTGCTCAGGGTCAGGGTGTAGAAATAATCGGAGCCGCCCTCGTCGCCGCTGTACTCCCGCACCATCAGGTAGTAGGTGCCATCGGCTGGTAGCTCGTATGTGATGTAGGAATCGAGGCTATCGTAGTCGTCATTGTGGGCCAGCTCAGTCACTCCATCGGTATCATAGAGGTAGAGGTAGGAATCGAGGACGGAACCGACGGCCTGGGCGTCGATGTCGGCGATTATTGTGTCCCCCGCGCTGCCGCCGAAGGCGTAGTAGTCCACATCCCCGGCAGGGCAGATGTCGGGATCGCTCAGCACATCGCCATAGGAGATGGAAGTGGCCTGGGTCACCACGTCGTTGGATTCGTGAGGGTCGTTGCAGTTGTCCTCTTGGGTCATGATGTAGAGCTCATACTCTGTCGTGCAGCCGTAGGCCCACGGGTCCCAGTGATCGATCTTGATGTAGTAGGTGCCATCGACGTCCGGCTGCCAGTCCAGCCGCGATGCGGGCCACCAATCCTCCGAGTAGTCATCGTTGGAGGCGATCAGCGTACTGCCATCGGTGTCGTAGAGATAGAGCACCGTGTCGGCGTGGCCGCCGGTGTTGGTGGTCACCAGGGTGTAGGTGACGCCGGCCGCGGCCTCGAACTTCACCCAATCCTGATCGCCCTCGACGTGGATGGTGTGAGTCTGCGGGACGCCATCGCCGGTGATCCAGTTGGCTTCGCCACTGGCGTCGTCCGCTTCGTAGCTATCGGGTGAGGTGTCGCAGATATCGACTGTATATTGGGCATCGCCGTCGCCATCGGTGTAAGTGCTCTGATTGCCGGCTTGGTCGCGGGCGCGGGCGCGGAAGTAGTAGGTGTGTCCATCGGTGCCCACGAAGCGGGTGTAGGTCTCGGTGGCGCTGATGATGAGCCCCGTCCACGTGCCAGCGGCGCCGTCGCGATACTGCACATCGTAGCTCGCGATGCCGGACATGGAGTCGTAGCTGTTCCACCAGTTGACCCAGAAATCGCGGAAGGGCGCGTCGCTGTACATCGGCTCGATGCTGAGCGTGGTAGTGGGCGGCTTGCGGTCGAGGCCCAGCCCGTATGAGCCGTAGCCGGTGTAGTTACCGGCCCAGTCGGTGGCATAGATGAAGACCACGCAGTCCTGCGGCTGTTCGGGGATAGCGCTGGTGTCGAAGTCATAGGTCCAGCCATCGCGTGGGTCGTAGTCATCCTGCAGGACGATCCAATCGGAGTTGTCCCAGTCGGCGTCGTGCCAGTAGAAGGTGACATTACGGATATCGCTCTCACCGTCGCTCACGTCGGTGGTGATTGTCTGTAGGTCGGTGGCGATCCAGGAATCGGGCGCGGGCGCGGTGATCGCGGCGCTGGGGATGACATTGTCATTCAGCAGGTGGATGGTGTAGAAATGATCGAGACTGCCAGCGGCGGGATGATCCCAGGCCTTTACCTTGACGTAGTAGGTGCCGGTGTAGGGCAATTGATAGCCCAGACGTGAATCGTGCACGTCGCCCCATAGCTCATCATCGTGCTCGGCCAGGACGTTCGTCCCCCCGCTATCCAGCAGATAGACGTAAGAATCGAGCAGCGAGCCGTCGATCTCGGCGTCGATATCCACCACGATCCTATCGCCTCCCGTGCCGCTGAAGGTGTAGTAATCATAATCGCCACCGGGGCAGAGGTCAGCGCTGAGCGTCTGGTCGTAGGCGATGGCCGTGGCCTGAGCCGAGGTATCGTTGGGCTCGTGCATGTCCCCGCAACTGGGCGGCGGCGTGGTGGAGATATCGAAGTCGTCGATGTACCAGCCGCGATAGGCGTTGTAGGCATCGTCCAATGTGTCGAAGAGGAAGCGCACCTGGATGACGTGACCGGCGTAGGCCGAGAGGTCGATGGCCGGGCTCTGGAGCCACCAGTTCATCGGATCGTCGTAGAGTTGCAGCACGTTGTAGAAGGGGCCGCCGTCCACCGAGATCTGCACCCATCGCTGGTCCCAGTCCGGCCCCTGGGCCTCGGTCTCATACCAATACCAGAAGCGCAAGTAGTAGCCACTGTCCGGGATTTGGATGTGCGGCGAGGTCAAAGCGCCGGAGTTTGCTGCGCCGGTATCGTAGGTGCCGGTGACATCCTGGCCATACCACCAACTGCGCGTCTCGCTGTGGCTCTCCGGATAGGGGCTGCTGTCCTCATCCACCTGATGCCACAAGCCGCTGGCGGTCCAGTCGTTGATTCCGCCCTCCATATCGTCGGAGTAGGGCGCGGTCATCAACGATGCGCTTTCCAGTGAGAGAGCGTAGAAATAGCTGCCCCCGCCTTCATGGGGATCATTGTACTCGCGCACTTTCAGGTAGTAGATACCATCGCTGGGCAAAATGTAGCTGAGGTGGGAATCGAGGCCGTCGTAGTCATCGTTGTGGATCAGCTCTGTGACCCCGTCGCTGTCATAGAGGTAGAGATAAGGATCGAGGGCGGAACCGATGGCCTGGGCGTCGACGTCGGCGACGATGAAGTCACCAGCGCTGCCGCTGAAGGCGTAGTAGTCCACGTCTCCAGCCGGGCAAATGTCGGCATCGCTTATCACATCGCTGTAGCCGATGGAGGTCGCTTGGCCCGCCGTGTCATTGGGTTCGTGAGGATCGTTGCAGCTTACGCAAGTCACCGGCAACTCGAAAGAATCGCTCCATGGCCCGCCGTTCGATGCGCTGATGTCCAGGTCGAAGGAGATCGCGTGGCCGTCGGGAGTGTCGGGAGCTACTTCAAAGTCGAAGTCGTCGCTGTTGGTGTCGCTGGCACCGCCGGCAATGTCGGGGTAGCCGCTGTTGGTGTTGTAGGTGAAGGTGATGTAGGGATCGCTGCTGCTGATGGTGGCGTTCACACCGTTGACAGTGCTGCCGCCCTGGTTGTGGAGATCGACGTACAGCTCGATAGTCTCGCCACATTCCACCATACCGTTATCGTTGCCGCTGCTCTGACTGTTGTTATCATCGTCAATCACATGGTCATCATACACCAGCGGCCCGACCGTGGACGAGGAGAGGGTGACGTAGACATATCCGCCGGGGTCCATCACCTCGTTACCGGCGTTGTCTTGGACGTGAATAGTGAGCCAGACACCCTGATCGCTGATTGAGGACCAGGCCCAGCTCCAACTGTAGGGGCTGGAGTAGTCGTCTCCCAGATGGTGCCAGGCGCCATCATAGTAAACGTGGAACTTGACGTGGCTCACCCCGCTCTGGTCATCGCTCGCCTGGGCCTGAATGGTCAGCGGGGATGTGGTGATAGTGTCACCGTCCGATGGCGCGGTGATCTGGCCGCTCGGGGGCGTCGTGTCGGGTGTCTCGACTCTGACCGAGGAGACGACGTTGGCGCCGATATAATCGTCGCCCAGATTGGCATCATCATCGGTGAAGGTCTCGCAGCGGCCGAGGTAGTCGTCGTGCTCGCAAAGCGTGGCTTGGACGTTGGCGCCGACCCTGATCGATTCGGCGTTGTCGTTGCCCAGATCGCCGAGATAGCCGGGATTGGCATAATCACCGACGTTCAGCGTGACGCAGCTTCCACCGTAACTGGGGTCCGCGTATAGCGCGATCTGATCATCGCTGGGGTCACAGGGGTTGCTGTTCTGCTCGACACTGACCGATGAGACCTGGTCATTGCCGATGGTGTTATCGCTCAGATTCGGATCGTCGCCGCTGAAGACCTCGCAGATGCCGCCATAATCGTTGTGCTCACAGAGCGTGGCCTGGACCTCATCGCCGACCCTGATCGATGAGATAGAATCGTTGGGCAGGGCGATGGCGCTGGAGTTCGGATACTGGCCGATGTCCTTGACCACACACTGCCCGTCGTAGTTCGCGTCCACGAACAGGGCGATCTGATCGGAGGCCGGGTCACAGGAGGCGGCTTGAGTTACTTTGGGGATGTAGGCGTAGTCATCGATCTCACATTCACCGTAGGCGATGCGGAACCATCCACTCTCCCCCCAGCCCGTGCCCCAGCTATTCTTGACGATCCAGTAGCCCTGGTTATCGTCGTAGCCCACGATCGTTATAGCGTGATAGCCGGACAGCCCGCCCCAGGTGTGGCGATAGACGCCACCGGAATAGTAGTAGAAGTCATCATAGATCGCCATCGTGACCTCAAAGGGGCCATGGTCGGCCAAGGCTTGCTTCATATTGGACGTGTTGCTCGTCCCGTTCCAATTTGCGATCTGGGTCACTCTGCTCTCCCAATCTGCGCAGGGGGTGCAGGATTGGTTGTAGTCGGTGTAAGGATAACATGCCTCATCGACGATGCCTGTGTCGCGGGCGTAACTCATGGCGTTGTCGGGCCACCAGCCGAGATTGCAGCAAGCCCCACAGCCACAAAAAAACAGTTGCCCTTCCGACAGATCAGGGTTGAGGCTCGCGTCGTCGTTCGCGATCTCTAGGCGCGACTCGATGGCTCCGATTGTACCGAATGCGACACAAGACCCACAATCCGCTTGATCACGAATGGGGGTTGTGTAATCCTGACCGCCTATGTCCCGCCAATCCAAGGAGGTGGGGTAATCGTAGGTCGCTCCCCGGTCGGTGAGCTCTTGCTCGGCATGTTGGCGCTCCCACGCGACCGCTTCCTCCGGCACGCCACACAGATGAGCGCGTTCCTCCTCACTCAGCTTTGATACCGCGGTTTCCTCAGCGATCCACGTTTTTGGCTGGGGATGTGCGGTCGGCGTGACCACTGGCTGCAGAAGAGGACTCTTCAGCTCATCGGGCATTTTAGGCTCAGATGAGGGCTTCGTGGACGTGATGGGGGCTGGAGATTGGACGGTTTGCTCCTGGAAAAAGGTTACGGGTTCGATGGCCTGCGCGCGCATTTGATCCTTCTCATCGACCGGGATCAAACTCTCCGGCACTTCCTTGACCCAGCGGAGGTAGAGTCCCTCCTCGCTGGGCATCAGCGCTTGCCAGGTGCCATCCTCCAGGCGGTGGGCCAGAATGTGAAGCGGCCCCTCCGATCTCCTCGATTCGCCCTTCCAGCGGGCGACGCCGTGAGCCCACTCGTCCTCCACAGTCACCTTGACCGGGGCCACCTCATAGCGCGGCCCCCAGTAGTGCAGGTATTTCTCCATCACGCTTTCGATAGCCTGACGCGCACCTTCTTTTTCCATCTCTGCGGGCAGGTCACCGGGGGCAGGTGGAGTGGGGTAAGATTGATCGTCTGAATCCAGCACTTGAGAGGGCGCCGGGACTTCTGGGTCAGTGGTCGGTGTGGACGGCGCGGCCTCTGCGACTGGCGGGGATTCTGAACGGAATCCGGGTAAAACGCCGCTCAGTACCAACGTGAACACGAGCACTGCGTTGAGCAACTTCTTCACAGCCAACCTCCCGTATCAAGACCTGATAGGTTTTGCAAAGCTCCCTTTTCATGGTCAATTTGCCCCCTGTCTAAGCCGGTTTCGGTCTGAACGATGCTTCTGTAAACCTGTCAGGTCTATAATCACAGAAGCCAGCAAGATGCTGGCGCTCCGTTCTTCTCCCCGACTTAAAAGGAAACACGAGTCTATTGTATCATAAAATTTGTAGTTTGTCTGTAGTGAAATCTAGACAAACCTTGTGGCGAATTCTTGACAATCTGTGTGGCGAATTCTTGACTCTTGGTGGAAGCTTCCGCCACCAGGAACCCCACTTCTCCCAGGCTTGACAGATGAATGTTGCTGTGTTACTTTCGGGCTGAGGATGTTTTTTCGCGGCCAATAGAGAATTATCCGGTGATGTACATTCATGATGGACAAGATGTCTTCCCTCAAAGCGATCCTGGGCGGCGAGATATTCACACCTGAGCACGTCATCCCCGATGGCTATCTGCTGATCGGGGGCGACCGCTTGCTGGAGATAGGGCGCGAACCCGAAAGGCTCCCGCATAATTGTCAACTCTTTGATGCCTCGCCCTACTGGGTGACGCCGGGGCTGATTGATCTCCATCTGCACGGCGCGATGGGGCATAACGTCATGGGCGCCGGGCTGGAAGCTGTCGTTGAGGAGCTGCCGAAACGTGGTGTCACATCTTTCTTGCCCACGACCTTGACCGCCGATCCGGAGACGATCCACACTGCACTGGGGCAGATGGCGGAGATAATCCTACGACCGCCTTCAGGCGCGCGCCCGTTGGGCATCCATCTGGAGGGGCCACATCTCTCCCCTGGAAAGGCAGGCATGGCGCCCGCGCGTCACTTCCACCCGCTGACGGCGGCGGAGTGGAACGACCTCCAAGCCGCTGCGCATGGCACGATCAAAATGCTGACCTTCGCCCCGGAGGAGGGCGACTCGATGCACCTCATCCCGCGCTTGATCCGGGAAGGCGTGGTGCCCTCCATCGGTCATAGCCTGGCGACTTTCGAGCAAGTAGGGCGGATGGTGGAGCTGGGCCTGGAGCACGCGAGCCATATATTCAACGCGATGGGGCCATTCCATCACCGTGCGCCGGGCGTCGTCGGCGCGGTGCTCTACCATCGGCGGATCGTGGCCCAGTTGATCGCCGATCTCCACCACGTCCACCCCGCCGCGATGGAGCTGCTGTTCCGGCTGAAGGGGACCGATCACGTGGTACTGGTCAGCGATGCTGCGCCCGTCGCTGGACTACCGCCTGGGGAGTATGACTGGGACGCTGAGACGCGCGTTATTCTGGGGGAGGATGGCGCCTGTCGCTTGCCCGACGGAACCCTCGCCGGCGCGACGAGCTTCCTCAATCAGAATGTGGCCAATCTGGTGCAAGCGGTGGGTTTGAGCTGGCCCCAGGCTCTGGGAACCGCGACCGCTGTGCCCGGCGAAGCGCTGAAGATGAGACGCGGACGGCTGCACCCCGGCTGGGTCGCTGACGTGGTCATCTGGGATGAGGACTTCCGACCGCTGGCGACGATGGTCGAGGGACAATGGGCCTGGATTGCAGATTGTAGATTGCGAAAAAGCATTCGCTGTTCTTAACCTCAATCCTTAACCTCAATCCTCAACCTCAATCCTTATTGCATTG
This sequence comes from uncultured Anaerolineales bacterium, assembly GCA_964509655.1. Taxonomy (GTDB): domain Bacteria; phylum Chloroflexota; class Anaerolineae; order B4-G1; family B4-G1; genus CAZANJ01. The sequence continues at coordinate 2,939 of CAZDYW010000032.1, read as the reverse complement.
TCGGTGGTACCGGCGATGGGCAGGCGCGTGCCGGTTTCTGCGACATACATTCCCACCTTCAGGTGATATTCGCCGGGCGCGGCATCGGCCCTGATGGGAATGTGGTATGTATCGGCGATAACTTCCCCAGTCAGCCACATACTGGTCGGGTATGTGCCATCCACAGGGTAGCGATCCACTTGGCCCACAATCACGCCAGTTTGCTCGGTCAGCAGATGGGTGAAGACAGTATAATCCCGCTCCATCTCGGTCAGCGCCCGCCAGTATAGCGTGATTGTGAGCGTTTCCCCTGACTTGAGCCTGTCCGAAGCGATGTCGTAGCCGAGAAACCCGATCCGCTCGCCCAGCGTGGCAGTGAGCGGATGGGAGATTGGGGGCGGCTCGAAGGTGCGCTCGGTGGCCAGCACGCCGACTTGGCCCAGATCGAGCGTCGCGCCGTCCACGCGGAGCCGGAGGTCATAACCGCCTGGTGGCATATCGCGCGGCGTGCGCGGGGCGTAGCGGTCGGTGACGATCTCACCGGTGGCCCAGGCCGAGGTGGGGTAGCTGCCGTGGACGGGATGGCCCTCGTAAAGCGTCCTCTGGCCCAGTTTTAGCGTGAACGTGTAATCGGCTGAAGGGGCTGCATCGGCCTGCCAGAAGAGGGTCACGTAGAGCTTCTCCCCCGGACGTGCTGCGTTTGGATCGAGATTAGCGCCCAGCAGCGTCAGCTCGCCCACGTGTGTGTCGAGGCGCGTTTGGATGTTCAGTTCCTGCGGCGTGGGCGGAGTTTCAGCCCGCCCCATCGATACGGGCAACTCGACGTAAGTCCCAGCGTAGGCGTCCTTCTTGTCAAGCAAGGGGAGCTGCGCATCGGTGCCAGGGGAATAAAGGCCAAAGCGCACCAGATAATTCCCCGGCGGCGCACCGGGGGCGATGGGCACAGATAGATGATCCACAATCACCTCTCCAGGCGTCCATTCCCCCGATGGATAATGGAATGGTTGCGTTTCCCCCCAGATGAATCCCCAAGGATCGGCCAGACGTGCGATGGGGCCATAATCCCCCTGATCGGGGGCATTCAGCACGCGCCATTGGACTGCTATCTCGGCGCTGCCCCCGGAGCGTGTCCGGTCGATGATACTGTAGCCCAGAACTTGTGCTATGTGGCCGAAGTTTGCCTCCAACTCATTGGTGGGAGATGGAGCAGCCCCGCTTTCGACGCGGTAGGCGTGGAAGGCCGGTTGCCCATCGGGGCCATCGGGCGCAGTCACCTGCGAGTCGGCCAGCAGCGCTTCCACCCAGGCCAGATCGCTTGATGTCGAGCGTGGCCAGATCAGCAGCCCCTCTCCCGTCGAAGGAAAGACTATGGTCATTCCCCCGGTGAGCCAGCGGATTTTACCATAATCTTGCGCCAGAAAGGCCAAGGTGGGGTGGCGGTAATGGAGGCTGGCGACATAGGGCGTGGTATTGGATAGATCGGTCTGGTTTAGGTAGAGCGCTGCGTCGGCCAGGTCCCCATCGGCGGCGTAATACAGTTCGGCCGATGAGGCCCATTCATCGAAGTAGGCGGGGGCGGTCGTGATGAGGGAACTGATGAGAAGCAGGAGGCAAGAAGTGGGGAACAGGAAGCGGGAAGCGGGGTGCTGGATGCGGCGGTGGATAAAGTCGACGATGGCCCATAGCCCCAGCGCAGGGAGGATATAAATGAAGGGCAGCAGGCCGACGGCGCGCAAGTTGCTGGGCGTGATCTCACCGGTGGCCAATGCGCTGGGTAGGAGCATAGTCGGCAAGTGGACGAGCAGGAAGATGCAGGAATGGACGGGCATATTGGTCAGCTTGGTTGACCATTTCGGCGCTGCCAATCTGCCGATGAGGATCAGGAGGCCCAGCATAAATAGGGCGGCGGTGATGGGGCCGAAGAGAGGGCGGTGAGGTAGATTGAAACGGATGTAAGGGTCGCCGCGCATGCATAGCATCCCCAGGCAAGCGCGGATGCCGTGCCAGGCGTCGAGCCAGCTTGTGGCGACTACTTGATCCGCGCGAGTCATGAAACTGCCGGGGTGGGTTAGCCAATAATAGGCCAGGGGAGCGAGAGCGAGAGCGGCGGCGATGACGAAGATGGAGATTTGTACCCAGCGGGTGCGGCGGCGCTCTTTTCCCTCGCCGATAACGATAGTCAGCAGAGCGGCAGCCAGCGGGATGGGAAAAGCACGGGCGGCCAAGTAGGTATAAGCGGTCAGGCCGCAGAGGAGGCCAGATGCGATTGTAGTGAAGATTTTGGCTCTCTTATCGCGGGCGGGGATGCGTAGACTGCGCCACAGCATCGCGACGGTCAGCGTTTGCATGAGCGGCTGAGTGATGGCGCGGAATCCGTAGCGGCTGAGAATAAGGTGCCAGAATGAAGTGGCGACGAAAGCGGCGGATAGAAGCGCTGTCCACTTTGAGATTGAACCAATCCAGGTTGATGAAGCAACTTCTTCGTACAGGAGTTCATAGGTTGCCCAGACGCTTGCCGCAACGGTCGCCAGGCCCAATGTCGCCGCGCTCAATCGCAGTGCCAGCGGCGTCACGCCTAGAAATTTCATCCACAGGGCGGCCCAGTAGAAGAATAGCACCTCCTTGCCAGTGTATGAGGGGATGAAAATGGGCCGCTCGGCCCCACGGGCAATCTCACCGGCCAGGATACCGTTGGCCGCTTCGTCGTAGTGGAGGCCAAGTGGCAGTTCGGGTAGGCGGTGCAAACGTAACCCTGCTGCCACGAGCAGCACGAGCAGCAGGGTTATGAAAAAGGCTAGGCGTGGAGTGGGAACAGTTTTATCTGTCACAGGGCTTGTATAAAACGTATTGGCTCTTTGGGATTTCGCATGGCGTCAGCCGTGCTCGGCTCGGATTGCCAAATCCCAGCCACATTTAGGGACAAAGTGACGCTGTGCCACAATATGCGGGGATTTGGCAAT
>CAZDYW010000031.1:0-14792 GCA_964509655.1 uncultured Anaerolineales bacterium | reverse complement strand
TCGCTTCACGCTTTCCCTATCCATAATTCACTTCCCAATATTTAATAAGCTTTTTGGATCAAATTACTGACAAGCTCTCAAGATACGCTGGATAAAAAATCTCATTTTGGCATCGGCCAAACTAATTCCTTGCTTGCCATATTCCAAGGCCAGACGGTATGGTAGGTGCCATCCCAAAACTGCACGATTATCCCTCTCGCTAGAGTATTTTGTCCGGTGTCCGTGTCGAAGCGAACGCCCTCCCAGGGCATAATCAACTTTTCGCCGGGTATGTCGGTCTCCAGCAGAGCCTGACGAATCGCCTCTGGATCAATGGACCCAGCGCGATTTATCGCGTCGGCTAGAACCAACATGCCGGTGAAGGCACGAGCACTGTTGCCATCCATGTGCCTTTCTTGCTTATCGAAGTACAAATCATCTACTTGTTGGACAAGAGGCTTCTGCTCTCCCAGATCCCGTGCCCAAACCTCCCGGCTGAGGATGTAATCAGCTTTATCTCCGATCGTTTCAATAAAACCAGGGCTGATGAATCCGGCATCCATCGCCAACAAAGCGGTGGGATGGAAGTCCATTTCCTCGTAGGTCTCCATATAGAGTATAGCATCACTGACATAGGAAGCCTGCATCACGATAGGATTGTCCGCCTCCAGTAGAGCTCTCACTTCATCCTCAACAGAATCGGCATCAGAGGCATAGGGCACATCTGCGACCACGTTGAAGCCGAACTCTTTGGCATACGCTTTTTCTGTCTGGCCCACTCCTGTGCCCCAGAGAGTGTTTTCGTAGACGATGGCAAGGTCTTTTGTGTTAAGCTTTTTCTGCTGATCTAAATCCTCTAGAAAGTCAAAGAAGTTCCGGACGAAAGTCTCATCGTGGGCCGTGGTGCGGAAGAACCACTTGTAGCCCCGCTCGGTCAGGATGGAGGATGTTGAATCGGGATTCAAGAAGGGCACACCGGCAGCCTCGGCTATTTGACTGGCTCTAGCAGTGACGCTGCTGTTATAACACCCCAGTAAAGCCACTACTTTTTCCTCCTCGATCAAGCGTTGAGCTTCCGCTGCCCCTTGCTCCGGATCTCCCTCGTGGTCGCCGAAGATGATCTCGACCTGAACCCCGTCCAGTTCCGGTAGGCCAGCAGATTCCGCAAGCGGCAGATTTAGGTCTTCATACTCTCGGTTGACAATCTCTTGGGCCAGTTCGACGCTTTGCTTGAGAGACTGGCCTGTGGAAGCTAAAGATCCAGTGAGGGGGTAGATAGCCCCGATGCGCACTGTCTCAGGCTGAGATGGTTGGATCATGCCGCAGCCTGCCAGACCCCAAGATGCTGTAATTATCACCAAAGTGAGCACAAGCAGACCAATAGGATTTTTCTCAAGCACGACTATACCTCCTTATTTGCTCCTTGCCTCTCGCTCTCAGCCGTCTCGGGCTCTGCCTTAGAGACGCCCACGTGGACGGAGGCCTCGGTGACTTTTGGTAGCCTTCCCAATTCTTGAGCCGCGGCCTGCAACACGGCTTCAAAGTCCAATGATTGAGCGAAACTAGCTGTCACCTCGCTCAACATCCGCTCGCGGGCCGCGCGGCGCTGTGTGTCCTCATACAAACGCGCACTCTCCAGCGCCTGGCCCAGCTCTTCTATCAATGCTTCCAACATTCTTACCTCTTCGTCCGACCAGCTTCCCTCTGTCCCATCTTTGTGGAAGCTCATCACGCCTACCACTTGGTCACGTACTCGGAGAGGCATAGCCAGGGTGAGTTCTTCTCTCCCATTTCCATCGCTGCTGGCTGTACCTTGTATGATCTCCCCCGTGCGCTCGGCCTCTCGCATCTCGGGGCTCCACTCGCTTCGTGCGGGCACGATTGAGTGGTGCCCGTAATCGTAACCCCAATCGGTGCGTGTGCGTAGCAGTTCGTTCCAGGCCCGACGGCTCAATTCGCCGTAGGCGCGACGCTCCGCCTCCAGCGCTTCCTGTGTCTCGGCGAATAAGCGTGCATTGTCCAGCGCCACCGCTACCTGATCGGCCATCGTTTGCAAGACGGCCAAAGTGGCCTCGTCAAAGGCGCCGGGGTGGTCGCTCTGCACCGTTAGTGCTCCTATGATCTGTCCACGGGAGCGCAAGGGCAAGGCGGCCTCTGCGCGAGTCTCCGGCAACTCCGGCGTTGCCAGCCGCACTGCATCTTCCTGGGCCACCTGCGCGATACGTGCTTGTCCATGCGCGGTGCTCCAGCCAATCATGGATCCCCCACCGACTTCGAGCTGGTGACCACGGTCTAACATCGCTTGCCCCGCTTCGCCGGTGCCGGCTTGTAGCACAGCCCAGTCTCCCTCAATCAGAAACAGCCCCACGTAGTAGAGATCGATGCGCTCGCGGATCAATTCGACCACTTCTCGCATTAACTGTTCACGGTCCAGAATGGAGGAGGCCGCTTGACTGATTTCCGCTGAGGCCTCCAGATAGGACGAACGTTGCTCCAGTTCGTGGGTGCGGTCGGCCACGCGCTGCTCCAGCCCGCCAATTAAATCGCGTAACTGCTGTGTCATACTGTTGAAGGAGCGGGCCAGTGTGCCTACCTCACCCTTATGCTCCACCTGCGCGATGCGTTCCCGGTCTCCAGCCGCGATCTTCTGGGCAGTTTCGGCCAAGTTGGTCAGTGGCTCGACGATATTATGGGTGAGGATTAGCGAAGCGATGATTACTACCAGGACTGCTCCGATCCCTATGCCAGCGTCGACCAATAATATCCGCGTGATGCCACGATATGCCTCGTCCGTGCCCTGCTCGGCCATCAATGCAACTTGGAGCTCCGGTAGCCAGCGGTAGACGCCGACGACTGGAATGTCACGGTAGTTCTGATACTGACCTGAGCCGTTAGTGTGATAATTTATCGCGGTATTTGCTCCCTCGGTGTAGGCGTAGATCCTTTCCTGTGCCTCGAAGCGCGAATCGGTCAGGAGAGCGTTGTTGTTTCCGACCAGGTAAGTTTCCCCCGTTTCTCCCAGTCCTGCTCGCTCAAGCATGATCTCGTTCAAAGCATTGATGCTAGTCCGACCGACGAGGATGGCTATTGTGTCTCCATTTTCGTCCTTCAAAGGTCGTGCGTTCAACACTGATGTCTCTTCCAGCGATGGGGAGTAGGAGGGCGGTTGTACGTAGGGGCCTTCCATCGCTGGCTGGAAGTAGGACTCGCGGATGTAAACCTTGCCTTCCTGCGTAGGATCGGTGGACAAAATCACTCGCCCTTGGGGATTCAGTATGAACATCTCGTCGAAGAGCCCCATCTGCTCGACTGCCCACGTGAGGCGTCCTTGTAGGCTAGAGTATGCTTTTTCATAGCTTGAGGGTTCGGCCTCTTTTTGGTACAGGATGTTTTTCAGATGTTGCGATAATTGTTCTCCTGATGCCACGAGATTGAGGTTCATCTGTAGGTCATTTAACCAGCCCTGAATCTCAGCCTCTTTGAGTGTGGCCACCGATTCTAGCTGATTCTCCACCTGACGTCGCACCTGGTTTCGGGCTACCCAGAAAGCGCTGCCGCCGATGACGGCTGCTAGGAGCAGCACCATAGGGACAAAGGTTACCAACAGTTGACCGCGGATTGTGCGGAGGCGGCGGCGGGTGACGGTGTATTGCCAGATAATAACGCCAGCGGCTAGTGCTATCACGGCGATGTATATAAAGAGTTGTTCGCTTGAATTCGCGGCATTGATGCGAGGCAGTGGATTGAAAATGTTGATCAGCGCTACCCATCCCAGGTACAGGCCAAGTGCAGTCAGCCAGGCAATCCATTTGCGCCGCAGCACCAGTGTGCCCACGAGCAATATGAGCAGAGCGACGCTTATGACGAATACCGGTTCGCTGAGCCAGATTATTTCACTCAACCCCATTCCGATAAGCAATGCGGCGAGTATCCAGTACCCGGCTGTATCAAACTTCTCGCGGCGAACCGCATTCCGAGCAACGAAGAGTAAAGTGATCGTGACTATGATGATCGCCCCGTCGAGCAAGATTTGCCAATCTTGTCTTCTGTAGTAATCTCCTATATCGGCGATTAGGCTGAGGATCAATAATACCAGGCCAATCAGGATAACCCGCCTCAAAAATTTCGCGCGCTGCTCAAGTTGTTCAGGCATAATTGCCTCCGGCGTAAAATGTAATGCTTAATGCGTGATGTGTCACTTGCAATCTGCAAACTTGCAAGCCCATCTACTTACTTTCTACAAACTCCAGCGTGTACCCCGGTCGCTCAGTGCTGTAAACGTCTCCCATCCCCATACGCCAGCGTTCGGCATCGATCCAGCCGATGGGTACGTCAGGTGTGTCGACCAAGGGTATTACAGCCTGGAATGCTTCCCGGTGGAACTCCAGACTCTCGTCGGGTTGCCATTTGGCGAGTATTTTGGTTGTCTCTTCGGGGTGCTCGACGGCGTACTGCCAGCCCCGTAGGCTACCACGCACGAAACGGGCTACCAAATCGGGATTCTGCTCCAGCAAGTCATTGTGGACGATGAGCAGTCCCTCGTATACTCCCACCCCGTAGTCGGCGGGGAAGATCAAGTTTACATCGTATCCGGCCAGTTCTGCCTCAATGGGCTCGTCATGGGCATAACCTGTCCAGACGTCCACTTCTCCATCGTAAAGCATATTTATGGCGTCATTATCCGTTTCCACTTCGATGATCTCTTCTGGATCGACACCGGCGTTGGTTAATGTATCATGAATCATGCGGCGCCAGTACTTGGCCTTTATCGCCACTTTCTGCCCGATCATATCCTCTGGCTTTTGGATGCTAGAAGTGGTCAAGGAAAAGAGCACTGCGGGCGGGATTTGGAATCCGACCATCACTGTCGTCGCTGGCTCATCTTCCTCCAACATACTCCGCTGGCCGTTGAAGGTCGTGACCGCGAAATCGGCCTCCTTTTTCAGGACGCGCTGGTTAGCCCCGATGCCCAGCCCGCCCTCATGGATATCGACCTCAATATTTTCATCCGCGTAAAAGCCTTGTTCCTCGGCCATGTAATAACCAGCGAACTCAGCTTCGTGGTACCAGTTGACCTGCAGTGTTACTTGATCCGGCTCCGATCCGAGCATCGAACTGCAAGCCGTCAAAATCAATATGATGAATACGAATATTGAATTGCGAAGAGTGAATAGCGAATTGCGAAACATTAGTTGCCTCCTGAAAATATGTTGAATGCCATCCGCTTAACTGCAATCTACAGTTTGCAATCTGCAACCTGCAATCCTTACTTGCCGTTCCCCTCTCTCATCCGTAGCTTAATTCTGCTGATGTCCAGAGTTTCTCCGATCTCGCGGATGGCTGTCTGTAGTATCGTGTCCACGTCCAGCGTCTCGCGCATGCGGGCTGTGATCTCGCCCGTCAGACGCTCACGGGCGGCGCGGCGTTGAGTTTCTTCCAGCAGTCTCGCGTTCTCCAGCGCAAGCGCTACCTGTGCGCTCACCTCCTCCATCATCGCCACTTCTTCCGGTGTCCATGGCTCCTCGTTTTTATCCTGGCGTAGGACAATGGATCCGATGCTCTGCCCGCGCAAACGAATGGGGGCGACCATTTGACGCTTTTCCTCTCCGGTCGATATCATTGGTTGGGCAGTCGGTCCACTAGACACCTCGGCGGAGGGCGATGTCTTCTCTATTCTTAATCCGGTGTAGCGATAGGCGGGCAATTGGGCCCCAGTCTGTTCCCGCCACGTTTCGCGCACTCGTTGCCCGTATAGCGCCTCCATCTCTTGCACCGCTCGTTGGCTCTCCTCCAGCAGGCGGGTGTTTTCTATGGCCAGCGCGATCTGATCGGCCAGTGACTTGATAATAGCAATGTCCTGGTCGCTGAAGGCGGCCTCTTCCATGGATTGCACGTCCAGTACCCCGATGACCTCTCGCCGTACCTCCAGCGGCACGGCCATCTCCGAGCGCGTTTGAGGCATGTCGGGATTGTCGAAGTAGACCGCGTCCTCTCCAACATCCAGCGCGATGCGTGGTGTGTTGGAGCCGGCCACATAGCCCACGATACCCTCCTGGCCCACTCTTAATTTATGACCACGAGCCAACATGCGACGTCCTCCCTCCGAGGATGCCGCTTGTAATACGGCATATTCTTTCGCTTCGTCCAGCAGGAAGATACCGGTGTGATAGAAGCCAAATAGTACAGAGATGAGGTGCGAGGTTTCGTCCAATAGCTGATCCAGATCTCGAATCGAGGCCGCCTCCCGCGCTACCTGGGCGGCCCCTTCCAGCTCGAAGAGGTTCTCCTCCAGTTCGCGCGTGCGCTCGGCGACTCGTTTCTCCAGACTCTCGATCAGATCGGACAGACGGCCCGCCATGGTGTTGAATTCATTGGCCAGCTCTTCGATCTCGTCACCGGTGTGGATGTCCAGCCTGTGTTTCAGATCGCCGCCGGTGATACGCGCCACGCCCTGGCGCAACTTGGCGATGGAGTTACTCATTCCTTGGAAGACGGCTTGCCGCCAGCCAATAGCGACCGCCGAACTCAACACAATTCCAGCGAACATCAGCATTCTTACCCGCTGCATAGTCGCTTGAGTGCTCGCGATGGTCTTTTTAACCCTCTGATCGTTGCGAAAAACTAACTGTCGGAGCAGATCCCCCATGTCTTCGTTGATCGGCACAACGGTTTGCATCAATGTCGTGTGCGCCTCATCCCAGCGTTCCTGGCGCACCAGCAAGTTGACCTCTTCCACTCCTTGGTGCAGATCGCTGTAGAGTGTGTCTATCTCTTCTGGAAAGTAGGGAGCCCGACTTCCCTCCGCTTGTGCCTGCAAGCTTCCTATGTAAAACTTGGTGAGCCCCATCGATACCGGTACTTTTGTACTCGCCAGGGCAGTATCCTCCGTCAAGATCATATGGTGCAAAGAAGCGATCAGCTCCTGCCCAGAGGTCATCAATTCCAGGGATTGGGCGCGTTGCTGCTCCAGAGTGAACAGATCATCGACGGTACGAGCGATGATGTGCATCTGCCATATGCTGACGCCTCCTATCAATATGACCAAAAGGATCATCAAGGCCGATGCGATGGTCAGCTTGCGCCCGATATTCCATTTGAAGAGCCTCTCCGACTGTTTGCTCTCTGCTCCTCTTATCATTATTTATTGCTCCCCTCTTGCTATCTGGCTCGTTTCATCCGGCGGGGTGAAAATTGCCTCTGCTATAAATTTGCCCCAGATTATTTAGAAGATACCTCAGCGCCATCTCCTAATTGTATCACTCCCTCAGATGCGCGTAGTGTTCGGCCTAGGTCGCTGAGCGCCGTGCGCAAAATTGTATCGATCTCAGTGGAAGCGCGCACGCGGGTCGTGATCTCAGCCGTCAATCGCTCCCGCTCCGCGCGGCGTCTCGTTTCCTCTAGCAGTCGCATACCCTCAATGGCGATGGCGGCTTGGTCGGCAAGCGTGCGATAAAGGCGTATTTCCCGTTCGCTGAACTCGTAGGGCTCATTTAGCGACTCGATAAGCATCCAGCCTAGAGTGCGCTTTCCGATTAGCAAGGGTATGATGGCGACTGCCTGGATATCCAGCACTTTTGTGAAGATATGCCGGGAGACATCGTCCAGCGCCGGTGACGTTGTCACATCCGATATGGTGATGGGTTCGGTTAGCATTTCGGCGATGAGCGGAATCTGCGAAATGCCCCAGCGGTTTCCGAGCACTTCTGGCTCTTTCACGCCGGGCTCCCAGGCCGCTTCGATCTCCACTATGGGATCCTCCGGTGGGCTGTTTGGGTCTAGGAGGGCCAGAACGCAACGATCTATTTGTGGCTTGATCACATGATTGGTGATAGCACGCAGTATCTCTCCGGTATCGGTCGCTGCTGCGATGTCCTGACCGGCGCGGTAGAGAGCCTCCGTCTCTCCCAGCGCCCGCTGCGTCTCCTGGAAAAGTCGGGCGCTCTCCAATGCTTGGCTAGCTTGATCGATCACCGCTTGGGCCAAGGCTACGTCATTGCTGGTCAGCGACCGATCCTCCAAAGCCAGATTCAAGCGCCCGATGGCCTCACCGCGCACCCGAAGTGGCACTGTCAAATGTCCCTCTTCTACAATCTGCGATTTCGCATCTGCAACCTGCGAATCTATAACCTTTAAGTCCGCAATCTTCTCCGCATCCACGCCGTCGTAGACATATCCCCAGCCCTCTTCTTCTCCCAGGAGTTGTTCCCAGCTAGCCAGTCTTTCGCGGCCCAGAAGTTCGCTGATCTCTGCGATGCGTTCCTCCGTTTCCTCCAGCAAGCGGGCGTTATGGATAGCCAGCGCCACTTGGTCGGCCAGCGTCTGGATGATCGAGACATCCTCGTTGCTGAAAGCCCTTGGCTCTTTGGATTGGACATCCAGCACGCCGATGACCCGTTCGCGAACCTTGAGGGGCAGGGCCATCTCCGACCGCGTGGCAGGCAAGTAGGGATTGCTGAAGAAGGCTGCATCTTGACCGACGTCCAGCGCGATGCGGGGCTTCCCCATCTCTGCTGTGTGTCCTACGATGCCCTTCTCACCCACTTCCAATCGATGTCCACGCTCCAGCATACGCCTCCCGCCTTCCGATGAGGCCGCTTCCAGTATGGCATATTTTCCTGTCTGATCCAGTAAGAATATGGCCGCATGATAGAAGCCGAAGCGCTCGGAGATCAGTTTCACTGTTTCGGAGATCAGTTTGCCAACGTCCTGGATAGCCACGGCGTCGCGGGCAACCTCCGCTGCCGTCTCCAGTTCGAGGGCGCGTCTTTCTAGGTCCCAAGTGCGTTTGGTCACGCGCTGTTCCAACTTTTCGCGATGGGCTTTCAGTTCGGCGCTGACCTCTTGCTGGCGGTGTAGGGCTTTGTTCATCTCACGGCTGTAGAATTCATTGAAAATAACCAGCACGATCAGTCCAAATCCCAATCCTGCTGCGTCCGCGCCGATTGTAGCTTCCGGGGGCATGGCACCCGGTATCCGCCCCGCTGCTTGGGCCCAGCCGATCAGCATATATGTCACAGTGATGAACAAGGTGAGGAGAGCGGCTGGCACAGCGCCAAGCAAGATACTGGCCGCCACCGCCGTCATCGCATAGCCGATGAGGGTGACATGGCCGATGCCCATCTGATAACTAGACCCGGACATGATTAGAAAAAGCGCCATGACTGGAATGGAGGAAGCCAGGTTTAGCTTCCCACGCCGTCCCAGCCAGTAGGCCAGCAGGTAGAATAGCTGTACCCCTATACCGGCTAGCGCTCCGATGCCGGCATTGAGAGGGCCTCCCAGCGCCCAGATAGCGGTGGAGACGAGGCCGAAGAGGAATCCTGGAATGGCCAATCCCACTAGGATTATGTTCAGCATGTATTGGCGCCTAGCCAGTTCGGGCTCTTCGAGCGTGGGTTCAAGCCAGGCTTTGATATTTTGCTTCATCCTTCACTCTCCTACAATTTCCAACTTCCTCTCAAAACGGGCAGACGGTTATTCCCCTATTCCCCCTGGGGGAAGTTTGCCAGGAGATCGTCGTAGGCTTGGGCTGTAGTGTACTGCGGCTGCCATCCTAGGCCCTTCAGTTTATCGTTGCTAGCCACCAGGGAGTAGCGGTTCAGGTCGGCCCACTGCGGGGCAAAGGCCGACTGCCCCGTTTGCCACATTAGCCACATCAGACCGCGCACCAGAAAATAGGGCAACTCGATGATCCGACCGTCTGGCCCAGAGCTTGCCATCTGCCGCAGCGTGCTCGGCTCGTCACTGGTCGCGTTGTAGATTCCCGGTGCATCACGCTCTATCACGAGGTGCAGCGCGCGAGCTATGTCATCTTCGTGGAGCAGTTGATATGGTGGATCGGCGCCCTGCACCATGATTGTGGGAGAACCGGTCAGCCCGGCCATCTGGTCCGGATCGGCTTTACTGCCCACCACGGTGCAGGGACGCAGCCGAGTGATCAGCATCTCAGGATGTTCAATACTGAATGTATCTAGATAGCCTTCGACCGCTGCTTTATTTCGGCTGTAGTAAAGGTCGGTGTTGGGGCGCAATGGAGACTGCTCAGTCAAGGGGATAGGATTGTCGGCGTGAAGGCCATAAGCCACCACACTGCTGGTGAAGATAAATTTTCGCACGCCTTGCCGAGCTGCCGCTTCGCATATCGCGCGTGTGCCGCCGACGTTGATAGCGTCGATCTCTTTCTCGCTATCGCCCGGCGAGCGCATCAAGATGAATGCCAGATGGACCAGTGTATCGACCCCGCTCAATGCTTCCTCAACGTTGGGGTCTCGGATATCGAGTTGATGGAAGCGCAATTTGCTCCCGCTTTCAACAGCCTGGCTGTCCAGCGGTCGCTTGTCGATGCCGATCACCCGTTCGATGTTGACATCCTGCTCAAGATAGGGCAGGAGTGCTCGCCCGAAGAATCCTGATATGCCAGTGACTGCGATGGTTTTTCCATTCATAGTAGTAAGTCCCGCCTCTGTTTATAGTGATGTGTTTCAAATGATTTGAGCATTATTTGTAGCGCGTGCTTCTTCAAAGTTTTGTCAGTCAGAGTTTCTTTCTCATTGAGCGCCATCTGAGCTTGTCATCTCGATGCTGGTCAATTTGGCGCCCAATGCGCGTCCTAGCTCTCGCACCGTGGTTTTGAGAATCGTGTCGGGGTCCAGCGAGGCGCGCATACGTCCGGTGATCTCACTGACCATCCGTTCGCGGGCGGCGCGACGCTGTGTATCCTCGTAGAGTCTCGCGCTCTCCAGTGCCAGGTTCATCTGCTCGATCAGATTCTCGGCCAGGTCGACCTCACCCTTCGACCATTCGTCGGCTCCATCTGGCTTTTTGAGCCCGACTGTGCCCACGACTTGTTCGCGTACTTTGATGGGAATGAGCAACCTTTTGCCGTCTATTTGCACGTTTTGCACGATTGGACCCTCGGCTGCGGGCTCGGTCCGCTGCACTTCATCCATGGCGGTGGGTGGCACCCCTTCTAGGGTTTGGTCATCCCTTGAAGACTGTGCCGTGATGGGATAGGTGCCGTGCTCATCGCTGAGGTATCCCAGATTGGCTCGTGATCGCGCCATCTCTGCCCAGGCCTGGCGACTGAGCTCACCGTAGGCTTTCCGCTCCGCCTCCAGGCTTTCTTGCGCTTGCTGGAATAGCTGCGCATTGCTGATGGCCATAGCGACCTGATCGGCCAGAACCTGTAGCACTGCGGCATCCTCATCGGTGAATGCGCTAGGCTCCCTACTTTGCACGTCCAGGGCGCCGATAATCTCACCGCGTGCCTGTAAGGGCAAAGTTATCGCCGAGCGCGTCTCCGGCAGGTCGGGGTTATCGAAGAAGACCGCATCCGCGCCCACGTCCAGGGCGATGCGCGGCTTACCCTTGGCGGTCACATATCCCACAGTCCCTGTCTCGCCCACCTTTAGGCGATGCCCCTGGTTCAGCATATGGTGTCCACCTCTGCTGGAGGCAGCTTGCAGCACGGCCCACTCCCCCGTTGGATCGAGCAGGAAGATACCGGCGTGATAGAAGCCGAAGCGTTCGCTGATCAGGCGCACAACGCGGGAGAGCAGGTCTTGTAGGTCCAGCTCGGAGGCCGCGTCCCGGGCCACTGCCGCCGTTGCCTCCAGATAGCGAGCGCGTTGCATCAGGTCTTGCGTGCGCCCCTCTACGCGCTCCTCCAGCGAACCAATCAGCTCCCGCAGGAGCGCGCTCATGCTGTTGAAGGCGCTTGCCAGTTGTCCCAGCTCATCCTGGGACTGCACCGGAACCTCATAGCTCAGGTCACCGGTGGAAACCCTTTCCACGCCCCGAGTCAGCACCTGGAGTGGCCGACCGATGATGTATTCCAGGCCCAGATAGAAGACGGCGCTGGTGAGTATCAAGCCAATTATGGCTGAAAGTCCGATGTTTCGCACTAGGCGTTGGGTCGGTTCCCTCACTTCGGCGACCGGACTCAGAGCTACGGCCTGGAGGTCCAAGGACCTGCTGGGATCATCCTTTCTAGCGGGGATTATGATGGGCTCCTGTGCGTAATAAAAATCCGCTTGTCCCAATGTCAGGGGGGGGCCACCCTCATCGGGCATCGGCGTGTAGTCATCACCGCCCAAGCTGGAGACCAGCAACTGTCCTCCACTTGCAAATCCTACATCTAATCCCAGTTGATTCCTTAGCATGACCAAAATGGACCTATCGAGTTTCTGTTCCACCAGGGCCAGCCCCACTGGTTCCATTTGCTCCTCCCAGGTCTCTGGGTGAGCGATGGAGGCCTCCACCGGGTACCAGGTCTGCAAAAATAGCGCGCCATCCTTAATCTGTATCTGTGAACGTGGGGGGGCATCTTCCTCCCAATCTCGAGGGAAAAACTCATCCTCGACCTGTTCTTCCAGTACCTGGAATCCCTGTTCCTCATAGAACTGGGCCGCCGGTGCCGAGTAGGCTGTACTTATGTCGAAGTAATCGGGCGGCGGAGGTCGGAATTGATCTCTGTCGATCTGGTACATAAGACGCGAATCGAGATTGATCTTCTCGGTGAAGCGGGTGAGCAACATATCCTCTTCGTCCAAGCGCAGCGCTAGCACCGGTTTCGCCTCTGGCGCTATGTCGAAAGGGGGAATGAGGTAGAAGCTGATCGTGGTCAGTTCGTTCAAGCGCTGGGCCGATTGGAGAAGCTGCACCAGCTTCAGTTGGGCCTGTAGGACGTAAATCTGGTCGGCTTCCTCAATCGTAGTGCCGGCCCGCATGAAATCATCGGCGAAGTAGGATGCGGGATCGGCATAGTAGGGGCCCAGATTTGTCATGAGCTCGATCTCTCTGACTATAGGCTCGTTTTGCTCCATGCTTTGAGAGATCGTCGCCGCGCTTTGTTCCATCTCCGCCACACGCCGCGCTAGAATTTGGGACATTCGAGCGAGTTCTTCTTGTTTTATCGCAGTCAGGTCGTCGGAGCTGGAGTTGCCGACCACGATCGATAGCCCGGCGGCGAACAGCAAGAAAATCGCTATCACGCCGATGAGTATCTTCTGACCGATTCTCAAGTTAGGCATAACTTTATTCCTCTGTCCACTGTTTGATCAGTTCATCATAGGCGATAGTACGCGGGCGTTCGGGGGGGCGCTCTGGCTTGGGCGCTCCACGCGCTGTGAGCCATTCATCAGCGTCGCGTAGGGGATTGAGCTGCGGCGAGTATTGGGCCATCTGCATGTTTCCCATCGCCTCGTCCATCGCTTGGCCGATGGCGTCCATCGCTTCCTGTGGCGTCTTGTCCCCCTCAATAGCCTGGGAGATGTTGGGCCACCAGAACCCCGACAGCTTGGGATAATTGGGGACATTGGGGCCGGTGTCGGTCCACTTTTTCTCCTCGGTCGAGCGGTAAAACTCGATTAACCCACCCCACTGCTCGATGTTCTCCGTCAGGTAATCGGAGAAAATGGTGGAGCGCCGCACCGGTGTGCCGCCCTCAAGGAATTTCTCCAGCGCCACTGTCTTGGAGACGCAAAATTGGGCCCATAGCCAGGCCATCGCCCGGCGCTGTCCACGCACGTTCTTGGGGATAGTCCAGCTTCCAGCGTCTTGATATCCTACTTTCATCCCCTCATCCCAGTACGGCCCGTGCGGCGTGGGCGCCACGCGCCACAAGGGCTTGCCATCCTCTCCCACCACAGGGCTGTCCACATCGTGGAACTCGTCGGCGGAGAGCCAGGTGATGTATTGGAATATCTTCTGGGCGATATCGCCCCGGGCTGCCTTGGGGCCAGCGTCGACCCAGCGCCAGTCTTTGGCTTCGGGCGGTGCGTACTTGTCCAGCCATTCGATATACTTGGTCAGCGCGTAGACGGCTGCTGGGCCGTTGATCGCTCCCCCTCTCTCCACCAAGGAGCCCACCGGCACCTTGTCCTCCACTCGAATCCCCCATTCATCGACGGGCAGGCCGTTGGGCAATCCCTGATCTCCCACCCCGGCGATGGAGAGCCATGCGTCGGTGAAGCGCCATCCCAAGGAAGGTGACTTCTTGCCATAATCCAGGTGACCGTAGACTTCCTGTCCGTCGATGACGCGCCCGGTGAAGAACTCCGCGATGTCCTCATAGGCGGCCCAGTTGAGCGGTACACCCAGATCATAGCCGTACTCCCGCTTGAATGCCAACATAAGCGCCGGGTCAGTGAACCAATCGTAGCGGAACCAGTAGAGGTTAGCGAACTGCTGATCGGGCAGTTGTAGCTGATTGCCGTCGTAATCCTGCCCGAACTCTGGGTTAAGAAAGTCTTCCAGGTCGAGGTAGGGGTTGGTGAACTCTTTTCCTTCTTCCTCTATGTATTCGCTCAGGTTGACCACACCCTGGCTGCGCAGATGGGTGCCCACCAGGTCGGCGTCGTTGACGTAGATATCGTAGATTATCCTCCCGCTGCTCTGCTGCTCCACCAGCCGCTCGACCACCGTGCCCTCGCCGACGATCTCATGTTCCACGTGGATGCCCGTGATCTCCTCGAATGCTTCTGCCAGCACGGCCTGTTCCCAGTAATGGGTGTTGATGTCCTCCGCCACCGAGGTGATGCTCCTGCCGCGGAATGGCTCAGCGGTCTCGGCGAACCAGCTCAATTCGGCAATGCGCTCTTCTCGCGAAAGCACCGAGTTATCAAAGAAATTGGCCCACTTGCGCACCGCCGCGTCGTATGGTGCATCCCTTGGAGCGGCGGCCCAGGCTGCCGCTGGCGATAGGAGCGGCAGCAGCAAGGAGAGGGAAATGAAAATAACTACGCTTTTCTTTATCATTTTTAGGTCTCAAATTTCAGATTCGGAGTTGCAGTAGGCTGTTTCATTCACCATTC
>CAZDYW010000030.1:0-15032 GCA_964509655.1 uncultured Anaerolineales bacterium | reverse complement strand
TATTCATCATTCAACATTCATCATTCGATATCGTTCGCCTGACGCGCCGCCGGGACGTAGAGACGCTCCGTGTATTCCTTGAGCATCCGGCGTGTGCAAAAGACCGGCACGGATGTACGTATCGCCTCTTTCATCACCCGCACCCACTCCCTCGGCACATTATCAGGGTCACGCTTATAAAACAAGGGTACTACCTCGTTCTCAAGCAAACTGTAGAGCGTTTCCGCGTCGGCGTTGTCCTGGGCCGCCAGGTCGCCGGACTGCTGAGGATCGATGGCCCAGCCGTTAGCTCCGTTGTAGCCCTCGGCCCACCAGCCGTCGAGGACGCTCAAGTTAGGGATGCCGTTGACGGCAGCCTTCTGCCCGCTGGTGCCACTAGCTTCGTGGGGGCGACGTGGGGTGTTCAGCCAAACATCCACGCCCTGCACCAAGTAACGCGCCACTTGTAAATCGTAATCCTCGATGAATGCAATCCGTCCACCGATGGCCGGGTCCTTGGCGATGTTGTAAATCTGCTGGAGCAAGCGTTTCCCCGGATCATCGGCGGGATGGGCCTTTCCGGCAAAGATAAACTGCACCGGGCGATAACGATCGTGGAGCAAACGCTTCAGGCGCTCCAGGTCGCGGAAGATAAGCGTCGCCCGCTTATAGGTAGCGAAACGACGGGCGAAACCGATCACCAGGGCGTCGGGATCGAGAAGCGTTCCGGCGCAAAGCACCTGCTCCGGCGTGATCAACCCCTTGATGCGCCGACGCCGTGCTCGCTCGCGCATCAGGGCCATCAGCTTGCTCTTCAAATGGATGTGGGCTTCCCAAAGCTCTTCATCAGGCACTTCCAAGATACGCTCCCAAAGTGCCGGTTCATCATGCCGCTCGATCCAATCAGGGCCCAGGTATTTACGGTAGATTCTGTTCATCGCCCCACCGACCCATGCCGGCACGTGGATGCCATTGGTGATGTGTGTGATCGGCACATCTTCCTCTTCTTTATCGGGCCAGAATGAATGCCACATGCGGCGCGAAACCTCTCCGTGCAGCTCACTGACACCATTGCGTCGATTGCACATCCGCAGCGCCAGCGCGGTCATGTTGAAACCAGGACGCTGTCCTTCCTCGTGGCGGCCCAATCCGAGGAACTGCTCCCTGCTAAGGCCCAGGCTAGGCCAGTAGTTATGAAAGTATTTCTCCATCAAGTGGAAGTGGAAGACATCATGCCCCGCTGGCACAGGTGTGTGTGTAGTGAACACAGAGGTCTTCCCCACGATTTCCCGCGCTTCCTCGAACGAGTATCCAGCCTCGACCAGCTCCCGTGCACGCTCCAAGACTAGAAAAGCGGTGTGGCCCTCGTTGAGGTGGAAGACTAGCGGCTTGATCCCCAGCGCCCTCAGAACTCGCAGGCCACCGATGCCCAGCACGATCTCCTGCTGGATACGCATTTCCTGATCACCGCCGTATAGTCGGCGAGTGAGTTCACGCTCCCAGGGGGCATTATGCTCATTATCAGCATCCATAAGATAGAGATGTGTGCGCCCAACATGAACGTGCCAAAGCTGCAAATCCACAACTTGATCGTTCACCTCGACCGGGACGAAGAGGGTTTCCCCGGCATCGCCTAAAGCTTCGCTGATAGCGACCTCCTTCGGCTTGAAATGGGGGTAGATCGCTTCCTGCCAGCCGTCAGCATTGACACGTTGGAGGAAATAACCCATTTCATAAAGGAATCCCACCGCGACGAAGGGCAATCCAATGTCGCTAGCCTCCTTACAATGATCGCCAGCCAAAACGCCCAATCCACCGGAATAGATGGGCAAAGAGCGATGGAGTCCAAACTCCGCGGAAAAGTAGGCTACAGGGCGGCCGAGCAGGTCAGGGTGCTCGCCGGGAAACCAAAGATGCCCATTTCCAAGATCAGATTCCAAGGCCATCATCACAGCATCATACTGGCGAAGGAAAAGCGGACTGGTCGCTAACTCTTCCAGCCGCTCTGGGGATACCTCCAACAACATCTGCACTGGATTGTGGCTGGTGCTATGCCAAAGTGGATAATCCAACATCTTGAACAAGTCGCGGGCTGCTCGATGCCAACTCCACCAGAAATTGTAAGCGAGCTCCTCTAACCGGGCGATGCGTCGGGGCAACTTGGCCGATAAAGACGCTCTAACCGCACTCATAAGTTTCTCCTCCCAAGAACAGGATCATACAAACAAACTTCCACAAACATACCAATCAAAACAGAGACACTACTATCTGCCCCATAGCCGGTCAGGAGCGAAGGAGCAGAATGAGCAGCACGACGACAGTCACAAAAGCGAATTCCATCAAGATCGAGCCGTTCAATTGTTCTAAGAGATGCTGATGAGCAATATTGACAGTGACATAAAAGATGAGCAAGAGCAATAGCCCGGCGCTCCAAGCTCTGAGCTGCCAATAGTTCAAAGCCCATGTACTCTCACCGATGAGAAGGCCAACGATGCCAGCAAAGGGTAGCACACGCCCCAACGGCACATCGGCCACGCTCAACAAATCGAGCGCGAGCAATGTGGCAGTGAACAAAGTCATAGTGGCAGTCACCAGGCTGCGCGTGCGCGTCTGGTAGATCAGGGCGAAAAGGACGAAAGCCAACAAATACGCCAATACATTCAAGGCCAGACGAGCTGTGGGATAACTTGAGGCATTGGGGGAAACAGTGGCATACTCAGCCGCGACGGTCAGGCCGATAATCACGCTGACTAAGAGCAGCCCCATCATCCACACAAACAAAGTCGGAGCAAGAGCCAGCAGATACGTGGAAACGCCGGTCAGGATGGCTGGCAGGATCCAAGAGATGTAAATCGGCCGTCCTGAGTCTTCCTGTAGAAGCGGGTGGTCATGCAATACAAGGCTAGTGCCTGTGCAGACAAGCCCAACTGTCAGCGCGATCAGCAAAAACGTGCCGGTAACGTGAATCTCTAGAGGGGAGCCCAGAGGATAGAGTCGCCACACATGTTCGGGCAACTCAATAAAGCGCAGAAGCACACTGCCCAATAGCAATACGGCTAACAAGACGCTCAGATGATCACGGTCGAGAGGTTTGTTAACAGTTTCTCGCATAGGCTGCATTCTACCTTTGGGCCTTTAATTTGTCAACTGGTATGAGCGTGATATAATCTTGGCTTGTGCTGGTAGATTGGAAAGCTGACGGGCTGGACAACCTTTCATCAACCTCCCACTATTCTTAAGGAGATACTCATGAAACGCATTTTTTTCCTACTTATACTAATCACAACTCTTATCGCCGGCTGTGCGAAAGAAGCCCCCGGCGGCTCTCTCGTTTACGGCCTCACGCTGGCGCCTTCAGGGATCGACCCTCACATCGATGCCTCCTCGGAATTAGGGATTCCCCTCACCAGCGTCTACGATCCGCTGGTCTGGCTGACACCAGAGGGTGAGTTCGTCCCAGGCTTGGCCGAAAGCTGGGAGGTCTCCGACGACGGCTTGACGTATACTTTCCAACTACGCGAAGACGTGAAGTTTCACGATGGCACGCCCTTTAATGCCGAAGCGGTTCGCTTCAGTCTAGACCGCATCGTTGATCCGGAAACCCAATCGCGCAAAGCGGGGGGCATGTTAGGCCCCTACGATCACACCGAAGTGGTAGAATCTCACACAGTAAAGGTGCATTTCAAGGAACCCTACGCTCCTTTTCTCACCTCCCTCAGCACCGTCTACCTGGCGATGGTCTCCCCCACAGCGGTGGAGAAATGGGGCGACGAGTACCAGTTCCACCAGGTAGGAACCGGGCCTTTCATCCTCAAAGAATATGTGCCCAAAGATCACCTGACACTGACGCGCAACCCGGACTACGACTGGGCGCCGTCCTTCTTCGAGCACGAAGGGCCGGCCTACTTGGAAGAGGTCACGTTCCGCTTCTACACCGACTCCGCCACCAGGGTGTTGGCGCTCGAATCGGGCGAAGCGCATGTGATGGGAGAGATTCCACCACAGGATGCCGAGCGGCTGGATGAGAGCGATGATTACGTGCTATTACCCGTATCGATCCCTGGGCAGCCGTTGCAATTCTTCATCAACACGCAGCGCGCGCCGCTGAGTGACGTCAAGGTACGACAAGCGCTCATCTATGCCGTGGATCGCGCCACCATCGTGAAAACGGTCTTCAAAGCATACTCGCCCGTAGCGTATGGGCCACTGACCCGTCCCACCTTCGGCTATGACCCTGCCATAGAGGGAAAGTACGAGTACGATCCTCAACAGGCCAACGCTCTCTTGGAGGAAGCCGGATGGATCGACTCCGATGGCGATGGCATTCGGGACAAAGAGGGGCAGCCGCTCCAGTTGGAGACCATCCTGATGGGCTGGGGATACATTCCAGAGGTAGGGCAAATGATGGAGGAGCAATTGAAGCAGGTGGGGATCGGCATCACAACCCGCCAGACGACCTTCTCCAATGCGCTGGGCGATGTGGCCGAGGGAAAGTATCATCTAGCTCCCTTCCTCTTCTCCAGCAGCGACCCCGATATTCTCCGCACTACGTTCCACTCAGGCAATGTGGAGGGCGGATTCAACTGGTCGAAGTTCGCCACTCCCGCGCTAGATGCATGGCTGGAAGCAGGTAAGAAGGAGATGGACGAAGACACTCGCCGAGAGCTCTATTCCAAAATTCAGAAGTACATTATGGACGAGGCCCTGATCCTCCCCATCCGGGATTACGTGAACTTGAACGCTGCCAGCGCCGCTGTGCAGAACTTGCGCTATGACCGACAAGGCTGGTTTCCCCTGTTATATGATGTCTCGTTAGAGGAGAAGTAGCTTTGAGGTGCAACGCACTTGTAAATGCGTTGCACCAAGAAATAGCTCCGCCTTCCGCTGACTGATATGCTCTCCTATACACTACGTCGCTTGCTCACCACCGCCCTTGTACTCTGGGGGGTAGTGACACTCACCTTCTTCTCCATACGCCTCCTACCGGGCGATCCAGTAACCATAATCATCTCCCAAGGCGGCGGATCCGCCGAGGACATCGCCAGTTTGAGATCACAATTGGGCTTGGACGATCCGCTGTCGTTGCAATACCTGCGCTTTCTGACCGATCTGCCCCAAGGCGACCTGGGTGTATCCCTAATCAGCCATCGCCCTGTGACCGACATCATCGCCGAGCAGTTGCCGCACACCCTGGCCCTGGCGGTCACGGCGACCCTGCTGGCGGTCGTTTGGGGTGTCCTGCTAGGGATACTCGCTGCCACCCATCAGGGCACATGGATCGATCAAATTTGTATCCTCATCTCGGTCTTGGGCGTCTCTGTTCCGATTCTCCTCTCCGGCCTCTTGCTGATTCTGCTCTTCAGCCTGGTTTTAGGCTGGCTCCCCGCCACCGGGCAGGGCAGTTGGCGCCATTTGCTGATGCCCGCGCTGGCTTTGAGCCTGGCCTCCACCGGCACCATCGCCCGCCTGGTACGCAATCAGATGCTCGAAGTTCTCCCCCAGGACTACATCAACGTGGCGCGCGCCAAGGGACTGCAAGAGCGAACGGTACTCTGGCGCCACGCGCTGCGCAACGCACTGATCCCCATAGTGACTCTGATTGGCCTCCAGTTCGGATCACTACTCGGCGGCACCGTTATCACAGAATCCCTTTTCTCGCGACGGGGACTGGGACGGCTGGTAGTAGATGCCATCTCGTGGAAGGATTACCCCTTGGTACAAGGAGTCGTAATCCTGGGAGCGGCAATTTATGCCACCGTGAACCTGGCAGTGGATTTGAGTTATGGACTGCTCGATCCGCGCGTCCGGCGTGAGTGAGGCCCCACCGGTGTAAGAGCATCCCAATGTACCAAAATCATTTCTCCTCGACCGGTATTGTGGGATCTATTTTGCTGGCGCTGCTCCTGGTCGGCACGCTGCTCGCCCCCTGGATAAGCCCCTACAGCCCCCTCGCCATGGAACCGGACGATCAACTTCTCCCTCCCTCAGCGGGCCATCCCCTGGGAACCGATCTATTTGGCCGCGACGTTTTCAGCCGGGTGCTTCACGGAGGCCGTATCTCTTTGGCGGTAGGCGTCCTCTCCGCGATGATGGCCGTACTGCCGGGCTTGATGCTTGGCCTCATCAGCGGCTACTATGGCGGCTGGCTGGACCGAATAATGATGCGTCTAGTAGATGTAGCGCTCGCCTTTCCCAGTTTGATCCTTTCGCTGGGGATCGTGGCCATCCTCCAGCCCGGCCTGGTCAACGTTATGATCGCGGTGGGAATTTCCAGCATCCCCGGCTACGTCCGGTTGGTGCGAGGGAGCGTCCTCAGTGTGAAGGAGAAATTGTACGTTGAAGCCGCCCAGGCCATCGGCTGCCGCGACAGCCGCATCATCTTTCGACACATCTTCCCCAACATCTTGCCACAAATGCTAGTGCTGACCACGATGGACATAGCGTGGGCCATTCTACGGGCCTCATCCCTCAGCTTCCTGGGATTGGGTGCCCAGCCACCAACGCCAGAATGGGGCGCCATTATCAACGAGGGGCGCGAGCTTTTGCGCAGCGCTCCCTGGGTCAGCCTAGCTCCCAGCGGGGCGATGATGCTCGCCGTGCTGGGCTTCAACCTGGTAGGGGATGCGCTGCGCGACTTACTGGACCCTCACATGCGCTCACAGTAGGATGGAGAATGGAGAATGGAGAATGGAGAATGGAGAATAGAGAATGGAGATTGGGGGATTTGTAATCGCTCTGATATGCGCTGTAGTGGATTGGTGGGCCGTCGCTAATCACCGCAGACGGGTAGAGTATATATTCAAACCAGCGACATTGGTCGCCCTCCTCGGCACGGCATGGCTGCTGACGCGCGGACCGCACGACGCACGGCAGGCTCGCTTTTTCCTGATCGGCCTCGGCCTCTCGCTGATCGGAGATATTCTCTTGATGCTGCGCAGCGAGCGCCTCTTCATGGTCGGACTGGCGGCCTTCCTGCTGGCGCACATCTGCTACATCGTAGGTCTGACCCCCACGCTGCCGCCAGCCTCTGCCATCGCGCTGCTGATTCCCCTGACGGGCATGGGGTTGGCACTCTACCACCCCATCGCGGCCAAGCTGCGCCAGCGGGATAAAAGGAGCTTGCTCGCTCCTGTGGCGCTATACAGCATAGTGTTGAGCCTAATGCTCTTTTCGGCCTGGGCCACTCTCTTCCGGTCAGCTTGGACCGCTTGGCGACGGGGATTGGTCATCATCGGAGCCAGCTTGTTCTTCGCCTCCGATGCAATGCTGGCCTGGGATCGCTTCGTCACACCCTCACCCTCGGCACGGCTGCGGGTGCATGTCACTTACCACCTGGGGCAAATGGCACTGACCGCCTCCATCGCGCTGCTCCAAGTTTGACGGCGACACAAGCCGATGGTATAATCAGTTCCACAATTTATATTCACAAAGACGAAGAAGGGGAGGAGTAAGCGGACATCGGCCCTGGCGAACCAGCTCCAGTTTGAGACTGGGCAGGGAAGAGAAGAGGGTCACCGGGTGCAAGCCCTCGCAGCGCCACCCGCAGAAAGTCGCCCCAGAGTCGAGAGGCCGAATCGGTGAGAACTAACCTTATGAATAAGCCTCTACGGGTTCGCCCGTTACAGCGAGAGCCCCTCGTTTTTGATTATCTCATAAATTAAGCGGAGGGCTGCTGAGTGCGATGAGAGAGCTTTTCTAGCATCCAAAGCTCCATCATCGAACCAAGGTGGTACCGCGAAGGTTTTTGCCCCTTTCGTCCTTGGACGGAAGGGGTTTTTACTTGCAACCCCAAGCATATGAAATCTAACAAATCTCTGGAGGAAAAATGACCGACAAACTCGCCAAAGTCTATAATCCACAAGATCACGAAGAACAAATCTACCAATGGTGGGAGGAGCAGGGCTACTTCCGCCCCGAGACACAAATCGAGCTGGGCCTGATCTCGGAGGATGCGCCATCTTGGTGTATCACAATGCCGCCGCCCAACGTGACCGGCGTGCTCCACCTGGGCCACGCTATGACCGCCGCCGTCGAGGATCTGATGACGCGCTACAATCGCATGTGCGGGCGTCAGACCCTTTTCCTGCCCGGAGCCGACCACGCTGGCATCGCCACCCAGAACGTGGTCGAGCGGGAGCTGGCCAAGGAGGGCCTCACCCGCCGCGATCTGGGCCGCGAGAAGTTCGTCGAGCGCTGCTGGGAATGGGCGCAGCAATCACTGCAACGCATCACGGAGCAGCACAAAGCCCTGGGTGTCTCCTGCGACTGGTCGCGGGAACGCTTCACCCTGGATGAGGGACTGAGCCACGCCGTGCGCACCGCCTTCGTGCGCCTCTACGAGAAGGGGCTCATCTACCAGGGCGCCTATCTGGTCAACTGGTGCCCGCGCTGCGAATCGGCCATCTCCGATCTGGAGGTGGTTCCCGACGAGCGGGAGAGCCATCTCTGGCACATCCAGTATCCCATCATCGACGAAGACTGGGAGGGGCCACAGGCTGAATGGGGCAGCGGCGAGTGGGCCGCTGGCGCGACCAAGTTCATCGAGATGGCGACCACGCGCCCGGAGACCATCCTGGGCGATACCGCCGTCGCCACCTCGCCCGACGATCCGCGCTGGAAGGACCTGATCGACGAGACGGCAGTACTGCCCGCAATCGAACGACGCATACCCATCATCGGAGACGAGGCGGTCGATCCCCAGTTCGGCACCGGCGCGGTGAAGATTACGCCGGCCCACGACCCTACCGACAACGAGATCGGCATCCGCCACGACCTGGAGGAGGTCGATGTGATGACCGATACGGCCCAGATGAACGAGCTGGCCGGCCCCTATGCCGGGCAGGATCGTTTCGAATGTCGGCGCAACATCGTGGCGGACTTCGAGAAAGAGGGGCTGCTGGTCAAGATCGAGCCCTATCATCACGCCGTGGGCACTTGCCAGCGCTGCGGGTCAGACATCGAGCCGCGCGTATCCACGCAGTGGTTCGTCAAGACGAAGCCGCTGGCCGAGGCGGCCATGGCAGCCGTGCGCGAGGGCCGCACCGAGATTGTGCCGGAGCGGGAGGAAGAGCGCTTCTTCCACTGGATGGAGAATATCCGCGATTGGTGCATCAGCCGCCAACTCTGGTGGGGGCATCGCATCCCGGTCTGGTATTGTGCCGACTGCGGCGAGCATATGTCAACGATGACCGACCCCACCGCGTGCCTCCACTGCGGCAGCGAGCAGATCCATCAGGAGGAGGACGTTCTCGACACTTGGTTCTCCTCTGGGCTATGGCCTTTCTCCACGCTCGGCTGGCCGGACACCGAGGCGCCCGATTTCCAACGCTACTACCCCACAGACGTGCGCGAGACCGGCTACGACATCCTCTTCTTCTGGGTGGCGCGGGAGATGATGCTGGGCACCGAGATGACGGGACAGACGCCCTATGGCACCGTCTACCTGCACGGTCTGGTGCGCAACGAAGTCGGCGACAAGATCAGCAAATCGATGGAGAACATCGACGAATATGACCCTCTGAACATCATCGACAAGTACGGCAGCGACGCGCTTCGCTATACTTTGCTGACCAGCTCGACACCGGGGCTGGACATGAACCTCGACCCGCGCCGCTTGGAGGGAGCGCGCAACTTTGCTAACAAAATCTGGCAAGCATCCCGCTTCGTGCTGATGAACGTTTCAGACGAAGACTCTAAAGGTTTCCAAAAACCTTTAGAGTCTGGGAAACTCCAACTTCCCGACAGGTGGATTCTCTCGCGGCTTAACCGTCTCATCCAAAACTTGAAGCGGCTCTTCGCCTCGCATCAATATGGCGAGGCCGGGCGGCAGATCAATGACTTCCTGTGGAGCGAATTCTGCGACTGGTATATTGAGGCCAGCAAAGTACGGCTATATAGCGACAGCGCAGACAAGACGATTCCGCAAGCCGTCCTGCTCCACGTGCTGGAGGCTTCGCTGCGCTTGCTACACCCATTTATGCCTTTCGTGACCGAGGCAATCTGGCAAGCGTTGCCCGAGGGAACGAAAGAGGGCCAGACGCTGATGATGGCCCCCTGGCCGGAACCAGATACCGCGCTGCTAGACGAGGAGACCGAGGAGCAAATGACGCTGATGATGGGCCTGATCCGCGGCATCCGCAACCGCCGCGCAGAGTATAACGTCACGCCCGGTCAGCGCATCCCGGCCCTTGTGGCGGCGGGTGACGCAGCCGACCTCCTGGAGAATCAGCGAGAGGTGTTCTGCAACCTAGCCAAGCTCGATCCACAGCGGCTGACCATCGAGCGCACGCTGGAGCCGCCGGAGCAAGCGGCCACCATCATCTTCGGCGAAGCTACATGCCACCTACCTTTGGCAGAGATTCTTGACCTTGAGGAGGAACAAAGGCGGCTCTCCAAGGAACTGGCGGAGCTAGAAGGGCGCATCGCCCACAGCGAGGAACTGCTCGCTGGCCCCTTCGCGGAGAAAGCGCCCGAACACATCGTCCAGCGGGAGCGGGATAAGCTGGCCGATATGCAGACCGAGCGATCACAGTTAAAAGATCGCTTGGAAGCCCTGAAGTAGCGGGCGTGGATTATGCATGTAGATCACCTGACACTGGCCTGCTTGCGGGATCGCCTAGACGGGCTGCTCGGTGCGCGTGTCCAGCGGGTGGTGCTGCCCAATGAGCGCTCAATCGGTCTGGAACTTTACGCCGGGAAGCGACTCCAACTGCTCATCTCGGCCCACCCGCAGCACGCGCGAATGCTGCTGGTGCCGCAGAAGCCGCGCCGGGGCGTGGAGACGGCGACGCCGATGCTCCTTCTGTTGCGCAAGTGGGTACGCGGAGGACGGATGGTGAACGTGACTCAGCCGCCATGGGAGCGCATCCTGGAGCTTCACTTCGAGGGGGAAGCCGGGCCTTGCCGACTGGTCGCGGAGCTGATCGGGCGCTACAGCAACCTGATTCTGGTAGGGCCACGCGGGGAAGTGTTGGAAGCGACGAAGCACGTCGGGCCGGGAATGAACCGCTACCGCGTCACGCTGCCCGGACATCCCTACGAGCCGCCACCCCAACCGCCGGGCAAGCAGCCGCCGACGGAGGTATCCGCTCTTGAATGGGCCGCGTTGCTGGCCTCCGCCGAACCAGGACAGCCGCTCCACCGCCTGCTGACCAGCCGCCTCTTCGGGGTCAGCCCGATGGCGGCGCGGGAGGTGGCCCACCGAGCAGCGGGTAGCGCTGAAGCACCGGTACGCACAGCTACACCCGATGGCGTGGCCTCGGCGCTGGCGAAGCTTTTCAAGCCCCTCGAAGATGGCTCGTGGGCGCCTCATGTAGCGCTGGGCGATGATGATCAAGTGATCGCCTTCGCGCCCTACCCGCCGCGCCAGTTCGAGCACATCGCGCCCGCCCCCAGTATCAGCGACGC
Source organism: uncultured Anaerolineales bacterium (assembly GCA_964509655.1). GTDB lineage: Bacteria > Chloroflexota > Anaerolineae > B4-G1 > B4-G1 > CAZANJ01. Next base: position 3,647 of record CAZDYW010000030.1, on the reverse strand, counting down.
GATGTGGCGCTACTTCCAGGAGCAGTTGACGGGCGACGCTTACGCTGCCGCTCGACGACGTGTGCAAGAAATGATCGAAAAGGCCCAGGAGCAGGTCGAACGCGCACTGGCCCAGGTACGGGCGGAATTGGTGAGCGAGGAAGAGGTAAATTCACTACGCGAAGCGGGAGAGCTGATCCTAAGCTATCAGCATCTGGTGAAACCGGGCGCCCGTGAGATCACGGTGCCGGATTATGCCGGGGACCCGCGTACCATCAAACTGGACCCAGACCTATCGGCGGTCGAGAACGCGCAGGCCTACTTCCGGCGATACCGGAAGGCTAACCGTGCCGCCGAGGAGATTCCCAAGCGCATCCGGGTTCTTAAAGCCGACCGCGCTTACCTGGAGCAGTTGGAAGCGGACTTGTCACTGGCCGAATCGCGCCCTGAAATCGACGCCGTTCATGACGCGCTGATCGAGCGCGGCTGGGCATCAAAGCCACACCACCCCAGCACTGGCGGACAGGTCAAGGGGCCAAGGCGGTTCGAGGTGGAGGGGTTCCCGATTTTCGTGGGGCGCAACGCCCGCCAGAACGAGGAGGTCACGTTCAAGCGCGGAGGGACAGATGATCTGTGGCTCCACGTGCGAGGGCGGTCAGGGGCGCACGTGATCATCAAGAGTGATGGACGAGAGATACCTGATGGCGTGATCCGCCGCGCGGCGGAGTTGGCGGCATATTATTCGTCGGTGCGGAAGAGCGAGCGGGTGGATGTGGACGTGACGGAGCGGCGCTTCGTGCGCCGGGTCAGCGGCAAGCGACCGGGGCTGGTAACTTATCGAAATGAGAGAACTGTGTCAGTGACACCGAGGGCTTAGGGCCTGTTTGAAAATCCTATGATGTAGGGGCGATCCCTCCGTGGTCGCCCGTTCATCAAATGTAAAAGTTATTCCCTCACGGATCCTTAGAGTGGGACTATGAGGTTGAAGCTACCTCAAGCTTCCCCCGCATCTTCCACATCCCCTCCAACGCCGAAGTAATACTCCAGAATCTCGCGGGCCACTGGCACGGCTGCGACCGATCCTTCACCGCCGTTGTAGAGGAAAACGATGACAGAGATCTCTGGATCCTCCACCGGCGCGAAAGCGGAGAACCAAGCGTGCTCCGGCTGTTCAAACCCAACGCCGCACATGATGTCGTCGCAAAACTGAGCGGTGCCGGTCTTGCCCGCGATAGACAGCCCCTCGATCTGCCCTCGCTTGGCCGCCGTGCCATACTCCATCGCACCCACCATCCCTTGCCGAACTAACTCCAGGTTCTCCTCATCGACGGGTAACTCACGGACTACATCAGGTTCGAAAGTTTGTGTGACCACGCCTTGGGAATCGACGACCTGATGGATGAGGGTAGGACGATAAAGCGTGCCGCCGTTGGCGACGACGTTGACCGCGTTGAGCATCTGCAAGGGCGTGACGGAGAGGAAGCCCTGCCCGATGGAAAGGTTGTAGGTGTCGCCGGTGGACCAACTTTCACGGTAGGTCTTCCGTTTCCAGTCTGAGGTGGGCACCAACCCTCCAATCTCGGCGGGCAACTCCACATCGGTTGGTTCTCCCATGCCGAACATTCGGGCATATTCGGCGATCTTGTTCACTCCCAGGCCATCGAAATCGGTCTCCTCGAAGCCACCGCCGATCTTGTAGAAGAAAATGTCACAGGAGTGAGCAACACCACCTATCACGTCCAGATAGCCGTGACCGGCCTGATTCCAGCAATAGAAGGGCTGAGCGCGTCCAGGGTCATTGGGGTAATACTTGTTGGGCACAATGACCTTGCCGGGACAATTCAACTCAGTTTGCGGAGTCACTATCCCCTCCTGGAGGGCCGCTGTCGCCACGACGACCTTGAAGACGGAGCCCGGCGGGAGGCCATCCATGACAGCGTGATTGAGCAGAGGCCGATGCGGATCCTCACCCCAACGCTCCCAATCACTTCCGGATACTCCTTCGATGAAGAGATTATTATCGTAAGTGGGCAAGCTGACCATGGACAGGATTTCACCAGTCTGGGGCTTCATCACGATCGCCACACCGCGCGGGGAGTTTATCTCAGGATCGGTCATAGCGCGCCACAGTTCACCCTCGACAAACTGCTGCAATTCCAAATCCAACGTCAGGTAGACATTGGAGCCCGGCTCCGGCTCAGCTTGCTCCTCAATTACGCGGATGACTCGACCCAGCACATCCTCCTCGATGATCTGCTGACCCTTTTCTCCACGCAAGACATCCTCATAGGTGGCCTCGACGCCAGCGACGCCGATGCGATCAGTGGCCGGGTCATAGCCTTGCTCACGATATTCATCCTCTTGCTCCTCTGGGATCGGGAGCAAGTATCCCAGTATCTGCGAGAGGAGCGTCCCGTGAGGATAATGGCGCACTGACTCGACCTCGACCGACACGCCCGGCAAAAGGGGAGTCTGCTGAGCTACAAGCAGGGCTTTGTCACGCTCCACGTTACGCTTGACCACCAGAGGGCGGTAGAAAGCGCCGCTCTCCAGGGCACCCTCCACCATATCGCGCAAGGCTTGCTGTGGCTCCTCTTCGTTCCCCGAAGGGACATAGGGCATATCAAGCATCAGGGCTAAGCGTATGAGCACCGACTCGGCCTCGCTGCCTATGAGCCCATCTCCTTCGCTCTCATCATCCTCACTCTCAGGGAGATAGGCGGGGACGACGGTGACGTAGAAGCTAGGGACGTTACGCACGACCGCCATCCCATTGCGGTCGTAGATGATGCCTCGCGGCGCTGGGACAACTATAGAGCGCGTGCTCTGCCTGCTGGCTCGTTTCTGGTAATACTCGCCCTCCACAAACTGAAGTTTCCACAATCGGCGGGTAAACACTCCAAAGATGCCAAAAATCAACAAGCCAACCAGGATGACACGTGGGGCACTCATAATTATGGCCCACAGAGCGCCCCAACCTAAACGGGGCTGATGATGATTTTCTTTCTTTGTCATGGGGCGAAACCCTCCTGACGAGTTCTACGTTCCAGCCAGATCAAGGGTCGTTGAATGAAAGGGGCTAGAGCCATATTGAGCAATACTGATGGCCCAGCAGTTTGTATCCAGGCCACTCCCCAATCCACAGTGCGACCAGTCCAGTCGAGGACCAAGAGCAAAACCAAGTGATAAGCCACAACACCCAGAAAGGTCACCAATAAAAGCTGTACCACCGACGAGCCAATTCCCTGCCCCAGGGATTGTCCAGCCAGGAAAGCGACTGCCAACAAAGCCATCGCAATCGCAGCCAAAGGCCCTCCAGAGAGAAGATCAAGCATCAGGCCACCCATAAAGCCCCACACCAGTCCTTCATTGATATTGCGCTCCAGGGCCCAGATCAGCACTACTAACAACATCAAATTCAAATCAGGGTGCGTGCCAAAGACCTCAATGCCGGGCAGCACGACGGTCTGGAGCAAAGCTACGCCGGTTAATAATGGGATGGTCAGATAGAAGTTCATGTGCAGGTTGCAGGTTGCAAGTTATAGATAGCGAGTTGTGAATGTTGAATGGTGAGTTGACGCTGTGCCGCCGGATACGGGGATTTGGCAATCCCCTTAGAGCCTGTTTGAAAATTCTATGACGTAGGGGCGATCCCTCTGTGGTCGCCC
>CAZDYW010000029.1:0-12500 GCA_964509655.1 uncultured Anaerolineales bacterium | reverse complement strand
TGTAAAGCCAGTTCCAAAGCTGATCAATGCGATAGGAGGGTGTGCTCCAGCTTTTCAGAAGAGCATTAAGTTCGTTGCGGCTAAGCTCGTAAAGACAAATCGAATTAGGTTTTGACATAAGGTACCGTTTGAGGGCCATCTGGTAAGACGGCAATAAGTGCGTCGGGTTTCTGATGGCACAGTCGAGCTAACGTCTCCTCGATAGAGCGACAGGGAATCACCAGTGCGTTTCGCAGTTCTGCTTCCGAAAGACCGTCAGCGTAGACGTGCACGTTCGCTTTGAGCTGAATCTGCGCTTGAATCTGTGCCTCCCACTGATCCTGGCAGCGGAAACTGGGCGCCATCACCCTGTCAAGCAATTCCCGGGGCGTCTCGGCCTCCCAGAGCAAGCGCTTATACTCGCCGTGATCAGGAATACCATCCCAGCACTGAGCCGCGATGATGATGTCGCCTCGGCCTGAGCGGGAAGCATCAGCGGAACGCACAATCTGAGCCGCGGCCGACATGCCCTTGACCGCTTGGTAAAGGTTAAGGTCCAACGGATAACCACTATTGGAAGTTATGACGATGTCAAAGAAATGCGACGTCGGCTGCATCGCCATCTCTCGCGCGAAGGCCGTGCCCTTCCTATGGGCGGCAAGCAAATCACCAGCGAAGACCCCCGTGATCTCTCGCTTCCGATTCAGCGTCACATTGAGCAAAAAGTCTGGCGCGGTGCTCTGCGCCACGCTCAACATCTCCTCCCAGACCGGGTTACCCTCCGTCATTGCCCAGGATGCATTGGAGTCGGCCAGCATCTTTGCGCCGTGATTATCAAGAATGGACTCAATGCCTGTGATGCCGGGCAACACGGCCTTAGGGCCACCGCTGAACCCGGCGAAGAAATGAGGCTCAATGAAACCGGTCAGGATGCGCACAGATGCGTTCATGTAGGCACGGTTGACGTGCACCGCTCGGCCAGCATGATTGTGTGCCGCCACAACGAGCTTCTTCTCATCCCAGGCGTCGTGCTGCACGATGCGGTACCGAGCGACAACGTCTTCACCCAGCATACCTGCCAGCTCATCCTCGGTCTGAGGACGATGGGCACCCAGAGCGTTGATCAGCACAACCTGCTCGTCGGGCAAGCCGGACATGCCCAGTTCATCCAACAATGGCGGTAGCACTCGATCATTGGGCATAGGTCTAGTCAGATCGCTGAAGACAATGGCTACAGTGTCCTCTGAGGTCACAAAATCGCGCAAAGGCCGACTGGCAATTGGGTTGCGCAACGCATCAATAAGAGCTGTTCGCTCGTCGGACAAGCCAGGCGCAAACCGAGGCTCGACCACCGTCACCGGCGCATCGTCGGGAAATTCGATTTCCAATCCCTCAGACCCATAGGCCAGTTCCACCCGCATAGCCACATCTCCCTTTAGAGGCAAGCGTAAGATAAAGCATAGCCAAAAGCATGCCTATCTTTGGATATGTCGAATGTTTTGGGACGTTGTTTATCTCCATTCTTGCAAGCAACATAGCGCCAAGCTTGTGGCAAATGGGCCAGCACATCTCCTGCCACCATCCCTGCCGGGCCAAATTGCTCACGCGCCAATTCCCCGGCCAGTCCATGGAGGTATGCCCCAGCCACAGCTGCCTCAAAAGCCTCCATTCCTTGCGCACGCATCGCGACGATGGCCCCCGCTAACACATCGCCAGTGCCGGCCGTAGCCAATCCAGGGTTAGCAAAGGGCTCAATGACCGTCCGACCATCTGGCGCAGCCACGACAGTATAAGCTCCTTTCAGCACAACCACATGTCCCCAATCAGCAGCCTTTGTTTTTGCCACCGCCACACGATTAGCCTGTACGTCGCCAGCCGTGCATCCCATCAGTCGCCCCATTTCTCCAGGATGGGGTGTAAGGATGCTCTCCGGGGGCAATCGTCGTGGCCAATCATTCATCTCGGCCAGGATGTTCAAACCATCGGCGTCCACCACCAATGGCGGCAAAGTAAGCGATGCAGTTGCCTTCCTTTCAGAGCTGGCAAAACCTAATTGGCTATGGCCCTTTACACCCTTCAACAGCGCATCGATGAAGTCCGCTGTCGTTTGTTCATGCCCCATACCAGGCCCAAGCAGCAAAGCTTCATACTCCTCAATCTTTTCGATCAAGGCCCGCATCCCATCGGCAGCGATGACGCCAAGCTCGTGGGGCAGGATCAGGTAAGTCGCTTCTCCCAGCCGGGCCGCTACCGATTCGTAGATAATGGATGGCAGCGCTAAAGTGACCAATCCGGCACCAGATCGCGCCGCCGCTGCTCCCGCCAGATAAGCCGCACCAGTATAGTTGACCGATCCAGCCACGATCAGCGCCTTGCCGAAAGTCCCTTTGTGTGCATCCAAGGAACGCGGCGGGAGCCACTCCTGCAACATGCTGGGAGTGACCACCTCCAACGCCACATCATCTGCCAACTCCGGATCTGTTCCAATGTCAGCTACAATCATTTCGCCCACTGCGCTCGCGCCAGGGAATCGAAAATGGGCTAGCTTAGGATAGGCAAAGGTCACAGTGAGATCGGCAGGAAGGGCCGCTTCGTCCAAGGCCCCGCTGTCATAATCCAGCCCGGTAGGACCGTCCACAGCGACGATGAGGGGAACAAGCTCATCACACAACAAGGGCTCTGGGATGCCGTTCAGTTGTAAAAGAGCGGGAAAGGGCGCTTGCTCTTGAGCAGCCAACTCTTGTCGCACACTGCTGAGCATCTCGGCCAGTTGACTTCGTAAGGGCAGATGAGCACCGGTGCCCAATAGGGCATCCACGATAACATTGGCCTCGCTTACCAAATTTCTCAGCTTAGCCCAACCCTTATCCTCTTCAGCTAGCACGACTTCCACACCTTGCCTCTGCACCAAGTAAAAGTTTTCATCGTCGGCTGGGCTTCGCTGTTTGAGTAGATAGCAGGCCACAGAAGCACCGGCCTTGCTCAAGTAACGCGCTGCTACCAGCCCATCACCACCGTTGTTGCCCGGCCCGACCAGCACCAGTATCCGCTTTTGAGAACCGGGGCTGTCCCCCTGTACATCCCATCGAGAGATGATCACATCGGCCACTGCGCGGCCGGCCCTTTCCATCATCTTTGAATAGGAGTGCCCCGCTGCGTCCGAGGCAGCCTCGATGCGACGCATTTCTTCAACGGTAACAACTTTCATTTTCACCTCCGTCCGGTTCTTTACATAAGTGCGTCGTTCACTTGTCCAATCAACAAGACTGGGGCACTAGAAGTGCCCCAGGAAATTGCGCATCGAAAGTGATAACGCAGTGCGCTCGATGAGTATAATGAGAAAGTATCAACCGGTTATCGGTAAGCGAGCGTACCAGAATCCAGCTCTTCTTGGGTAAATCAACAGGTGCTGTCATTCTACCACGGTTCCAGGTTATACTCAAGCGGATCTGCGATTAGAGAAAACATGGCATACCCAGATTTACCCCCGTAGCACCTCCCGCGATATGACTAGCCGTTGTATCTCATTTGTGCCCTCGCCGATCTGGCATAGCCGCTGATCGCGGTACATCCGCTCTACCTCATACTCTTGCACGTAGCCGTAACCACCATGGATCTGGATCGCTTTATGGCAGACCCGCTCTGACATCTCAGTGGCGAATAGCTTGGCCATCGCGGCCTCTTTGGTGTACCGTTGCCCCAGCTCCTTTGTCCAAGCAGCGCGATGGACCATCATGCGGGCAGCGTCGATCTCCGTTGCCATATCGGCCAGCATCCAGCGGATGGCCTGGAAGTTGGAAATGGGCTGACCAAATTGCTCACGCTGTTTGGCGTAATCCACCGCCCGCTCGAAGGCGCCCTGAGCCAACCCCACCGCCATCGCTGCTATGGCGATCCGCCCAGCATCAAGTGTGGAGAGAAACTGCTTGAAACCCCGGTTCTCCTCCCCCAACAGATTCTCCGCCGGGATGCGGCAGTCCTCGAAGAAAAGCTCTGAGGTCACCGAGCCCTTGAGGCCCATCTTCTTCTCGTCCCGCCCCGGCTCAAAGCCCGGTGTACCTTTCTCTACGACGAAAGCGGATATACCATGTGTGCCCGCTTCAGGGTTGGTCTTGGCGGTGAAGACCACTATATCGGCAATGGAGCCGTTAGTGATGTAAATCTTCTGCCCATTGATCACCCACTCGTCCGTCTCAGGATCGTACACGGCGCGGGTGCGCGTGGCACCGGCGTCGGAGCCAGCCTGCGGCTCGGTCAGTCCGAAGGCGCCAATCTTCTCCCCCTGGGCCAGGGGAATCAGATATTTTCGCTTCTGCGCATCGGAGCCGAAGTGGTAAATCGGCTCGCAACAGAGCGACGTGTGGGCGTCCAACGTGATAGCCATCGAGCCGGAGACGCGGGCGACCTCCTCCAGGGCAATGACCATGCCGTGATAATCGGCGCCAGAGCCGCCATACTCTTCCGAGAAGGGCAACCCCAGCAGCCCCACCTCCCCCATCCGTCGGAAGAGGTCGAATGGAAACTCATCACTGGCGTCGATCTCCTCGGCGCGTGGCGCGATCTCTTGTTCAGCAAAATCGCGCACCATGCGTTGTAGCATGCAGTGTTCTTCGGAAAGTTGAAAGTCCATACCTTTTTTCTCCTCAATGAATGCGTAAAACGTAAAACCTGAAACGTAAAAGATGCTAATTTGCGTTTTACGCATTACGTGCATTACGTTTTACGCACTACGCATCACGATTTGGCTGATTACCTTCCCATCCTCGCTGATGTAGGCGTGGGCGATATAAGGGGTATTATGCGCGACGCCGATATTCCCGTTACGGTCGATGACGATGACACCACCCTCGCCCGTGGTACGCTCGCGCAGAACTGCGACAGCGGCCGAGGCCGCCTCCTGGGCCGTCATCCCCTGGGCGATGAAATCGCAGACCGTCTTGCTGATCACGGTTTTCATCAGAGCCTCGCCCTCGCCGGTGGCTGAGACGGCACCGATGCGATTGTCGGCGTAGCCACCGCAGCCGACCAAGGGCGAATCTCCCACGCGACCGGGGTGCTTGTTGAAAGTGCCACCGGTCGAGGTGGCGACGGCCAAGTTGCCCTCTTTGTCCAGAGCCACTGCGCCGACGGTGTCGGAGGGAAGACGATTCCCATCCCACTTATGCGAGGCACCGAGCGCTTCGGCGTGCCAGCGTTCCTCTTCCCGCTTCACTTTCAGATATCGGGACGAGCATTGAGGCAAGCCATGTTCTCGCGCGAAGATCTCTGCGCCCACGCCGACCAACAAAGCGTGCTCGCTATGATCCATCACCAGACGGGCCGCCGTGACCGGATGGCGTACCTGGTGTATGGCCGCCACCGCGCCGAAGTTGAGGTCCCGCCCGTCCATAATGATGGCGTCCATCTCCACCTCACCGACGAGGTTGAGGAAGGAGCCACGTCCGGCATCGAAGGTGGGATCATCCTCCAGCACGCACACGGCAGCCTCAACAGCGTCCAGAGCCGAGCCTCCGCCCTGCAATACATCCCATCCCGCTTGGGCGGCGCGACGACAGCCTGATAGATGGGCCTTATGGCTCTCCGTGGGGATGTCGTAGGCCCCGCCGTGGACGATGATGACCGGGCGTGGTTCGTCCGCGCTCGCCACAAGGGACGGATTTTGAGATTGAGTTTCCTCGTTCAAATGATGCTCTCCTGTGTATGTCGGCAGATTGGCAGATTGACGATCGTCAACCTGCCAATCTGCCAGCTTAACGCAATGTCACAACGGTCGGAAGTATTTTATGTCCGTGATGCTTCCCTTGCGCTCAGCCTTCTCCTTGAAGACAGCTTCGACATCCATCCCGATGTAAACCTGTTCGGGGGCAACTTCGTCCAAATAATGCACCAAGCCGCCATCGGCGCCGTCCAGTTTTACGAAGGCCATCAAGCGCGGCTCCGGGAGCGGTCCACCGTCCAGGTCCAAGTGTACGACTGTGAAGGTATGGACGTGGCCCGTGGTCGGCACCTCGATCCAATCCTCAAGCTGCGCAAAGCAGCGCTCGCAGTAGAGGCGCGGGGGGACATAAATGATGCCGCATTCGTGGCAAATTGTGCCGAGGAACTGACCCTTCTCCTGGATAGCGCGGAAGAATTTCTCCCCCGCGATACCAAGAGTGTACCGCCCCTCGGTGGGCATATCGCCGTGCCAGGCAAGGGCGTCGCCGGCGTGTTCGATTCGGTGTAGTAAGCTCATCTTTGGACTCCTCTACTCCTCTTCCAAGGGCTTGAAATAGGCGATGTCCGTGATCGCCCCTTCGCGCTCTTCCGGCGGCTTCCAGACCGCTTGCACCCGCATGCCGATCTCCAGCGCTTCCGGATCCACTTCGCCCAGCATGTGCATGATGCCCATCCCAGGCGAGGCGCCATCGATCTCGATCACCGCTGGCATCTGCGGCTCCTCCAGCTTGATCATGTCCCAGGTGATGTAGCAGCGGGAGAAGGTGACTACAGTGCCAGTGTCCTCCAGCTCCACCCAACGGTCGGTAGGATGGAAGCATGACTCGCAGACCATACGCGGGGGGATCAGCACCCGGTCACACTTTGAGCAGTAGCGCCCGATCAGCCGACCGGCCTTCAGTTCCTTCAAGTAGCGCCCGATGGCGACGCCGGCGTCCCAGGCATAGCAAGCGTTAGGGTCCCAGGTCTCGAAGAGAACACGGGCCTCCTCGAAATCGTCACGGCGAAGATAGACGCTGTCATATACGAACTCTTTCATTTCTTGTCTCCTGTCCTAGACTCCCATCACGACCACAGTGCCGACCTGCATCAAGTCGCCCCAGGCCTGCGCTAATCCACGTTTGGGATTGCCAGGCACCTGTCGCGCCCCAGCCTCGCCCCGTAACTGCCAGAATATCTCGGCCACCTTCATCAGACCGGCGGCGGCGATGGGATTCCCCACACCGAGCAGGCCGCCGGAGGGGCAGACGGGCAGATCACCATCGCGCTGAGTTACACCGTCGGCGGCTGCCCTGGGCGCCTTGCCCTTGTCGAATAACATCAACCCTTCCAGGTGGTGAAGCTCCTTGTAGTCGAAGGGATCATAGGGCTCGGCGATGTGGATCTGCTTGCGCGGCTCGGTGATACCCGCCATCTCGTAGGCCATACGCGCCGCCTCCTCCACGTAGACCGGGTAGGAGAGATCGCGGTTGGTCCAGTAGGCGGTGTCCAGATTCCAGCCCACGCCCTCGATCCAGACCGGCTTGTCGGTCACGCGGCGAGCGACGTGGCTGGCGCTCATCACCAGCGCCACGGCACCGTCGGTGACCGGGCTGACGTCCAGCCGCTGCACGGGCCAAGCCAGCACCGGTGAATCGAGCACGTCTTCAACGGTGATGTCGGGATCGCCCAGCAGCGCGGCGGGATGATCGGCGGCGTTGCGCTTGTTCTTGACCGAGACAGTGGCGATGTCCCGCTTATCGAGCCCATAGCGGTTCATATAGGCGTTCATCTCCAGCGCGAAGATCCACAGAAGATTCGGCTCCAAGGGTCGCTCGGTAGTGTGATCGAAAATGGTCAAAAAAGCCCCCTGCGGATGCGGCTGGCAGGAGGACATTTTCTCCTCGCAGACGACCAAGACGGTGTCGAAGAGCCCGCTGGCGACGTGATACCAGCCCTGTATGGGCGCGAAGACGCCAGTGCCTCCGCCGACGTAGCCACGGATGGTGGGCTTGCCCCAGCCGCCGCAGCCATCGGAGAGATACTCGCCCTTCATATGTACAGCGTCGAAGGCATCGGGCGCGGTGCCGATCACCACAGCATCGACGTCATCCAACGTCATTCCGCAGGACTTTAGCGCCAGATGAGCGGCCTCCCACGATAGTTCCTTGGCCGTTTCCTGTGCGCGGCGGACAAATTTGGTCATTCCCGCGCCTACTACGGCTACTCTGTTTCCATTCATCGTTTGCCTCCTAATTGCTCAGGATCACGGCCGCACCACTTGTGGTGGGCACGCCGCGCCAGCCGAAGGCCATTCCGACCTCAGCGTCCTCAATCTGCCGCTGTCCGGCCTCTTCGCGCAGTTGCAGCACTACTTCCAGCGTGCGAGCCAGCCCGGTAGCATCGAGCAGGTGTCCCTCGCCCAGCGCTCCCCCGGAGGGGTTGACGGGCAAATCGCCTGAGATTGCCGTGCCGCCTGCAAGCGTCCACTCACCGGCAGCTCCCGGCGGACATAATCCTAATGCTTCCAGGTGCTGGAGTTCTTTATAGGCGAAGGTGTCATCGATCTCGGCGAAGTCGATCTCAACGCGCGGGCTCTTGATGCTGGCGTTTTTGTAGGCCATTTGGGCCGCGTTTCGCGCGTAGCGAGCCACGCTCCAAGGCCTACTCTCCAGCCAGGGAGTATCGTTGGCCCAGCCCACGCCGCGCACCCAGATCGGTCGATCAGTCAGGGCACGAGCGGTCTTTCCAGAGGCCAGCACGAAGACGATGGCCCCGTCGCTGTGAGGTGCGCACTCCAACCGGCTCAGCGGTTCGGAGATGGGCTCGGAGTACATCACATCGTCGATGGAGACTGAGGCCCCGTGACCTGCCAGGGGATTGAGAAGTGCATTATTGCGGTTCTTAGCGGCTACGGCGGCACATTCCTCGTGCGTGGTGCCGGTTTCGGCCATATAGCGCAACATCTCCATCCCAGCCACAAAGTAGGGATGAGCGCCCAAGGGGCGGTTAAAGACTGGATCGAAGGCGAAGGCCAGGATGTAAGGGAGCGTGAGAATGTTAGAGGCTTTACTGTGACCCTCAACGATGACAACGTCAAACTGTCCGGTGAGGATCTGCATTACGGCGACGGCCAAACCGTGTATGCCCTCGCCGGGGATGGTCTGGACGGGGCGGTGGAGCGCGCCGAGTTGGTCAGGCACATACTCGTCGAAGATGCTAGTGCCCTCATTGTAATCCTCGGCCACGGTGACGAAGCTGTCCACATCCCGGCGGGGATCGATGCCGGCGTCCTCATAGGCCTGGACGGCAGCGGCGTACATGATTTCCTTGTACGATAGGTCGGGGGTGATGGAGCGGAAGGGGCTCCATCCGGCCCCGACGATGGCAACTTCTCGGATCATATGTTTGCCTCCTTGGAGTAATGCGTGAATTGTAGCGCGTATCACGTATCGCGTGTTACATAATACATAGCGCGTATGTGATTCTTTTGAGGGACACCTCCTAACCTGGACTAGCTATAACCAAAATGCACGCCGAATGTGTCTTCCAGCGCTGAAGGGTGGCACATTCTCCAGGAGTGTCATTTAGGCTTCAACTACTCCAAAAATCTGAATGTGTAGAGCACCTGTTCCAGCTTAGACACGATTTTCTCCCGGTCGAACTCCACAACCGTACCCTCCGGATAGACCCCTATATTACCGGAATGGATCAGCAAAGTCACCTCATAACAGGCATCTCCGTGCAACGTGCGATAGCCAAGTTCATCGAAGATGTTCCCGGAGGCAATGCCCGTCCGCGAAAACTTGTGGAAGATTATGGAGTTGATCTCCTCCTCTCCCAGGCCTTCTTCAAGTGTGTCAACAGGCTCCAAACAAGTCGATCTAGTCGCACCTTGCTCGACGCCGACGATGAAACAAGCATCGAGCAGGTTAGTGGAACTGTAGTATTCACTGCCCTCCAGGCGTAGATCAAGGGCCAGTTCGCCCCTCACCGCCACAGGAAAACATGTCGGGTCTGGGACAAATTCTTCTGGATACCACACCTCAAAGCCATAAGCTGAATCCCGGTAGCCCTCCCAACCCAGCGGCGCCACTGTCACCGTCAGATTGAAGCCTGTCTCTCCCCCCACAGAGACAGGGCGGATGAAGTAATCCTGTGTAGCGGGCAGCTCACCGCGCCAGTAGGATTCTCCATCGACATAGCGCTTGAGTGGCACACCACCCTCCCCCTCGATGCTCAAGAGCACGTCATCGTTCGGTGCACTGATGTTTACTTCCATCATCTGGCCTTCCAATGCTCGCAGCACGTAACCGCCGCCGAACTCGACGCCTTCGGGTTCAGTGCGTTCTAAATACCCGTCCACACTCACGGAAACCTCACCGGGATCGAACTGGATGCGTGCAAAGACAGTCACCCGCAGCTTGAAGTCCGCCTCTTGCCCGGTGGAGATAGCGTTGATTATATAATCCTGCGTGGAGGGTAACTCGCCGCGCCAGAACTGCTCTCCACCGGCGTGCCCTTTCAGCGTGGTACCGTCGGCGCCTTTTATTTCCAGCAGAACATTGTCGCGCAGCGAAGTGAGGTCAACTTCCATCGTCTGACCGGTCAGAGCACGGAGCACGTAGCTTACCTGCCCGTTCATCTCAACATGTCCGGTTACGGTGGCCGAAGTAGCACCTGGAGTGAATTGGATACGCGTTGGGGCTGGCGTAGGGCTGGGAGTGGGCGGCTGTGGGGTCGCCGTCGATGGCTCAATAGTTGACGTCGGTGGCACAGGCGTGGACGTAGGAGAAGGCGGAGTGACTGTCGGAGGCTCAGACGTTGGAGTTTGTGGTACTGGACTGGGCATCGGCGTCTGTGGAGGTGAGCAAGCCGATATCAAGAGAACGAATAAGGAGAATGCTAAGGCCAAGCGCGCGCTTCTTTTCTTCATAGTCACTTTCCCTCATCAAAAAGGTAACTGCTCAGCCTGCTACTCTTTTTACTCCCACCGAGCTTGTAACCCGGCGAACTGAGGTCGCCTAACGGTCGAAATAGATCGATTTGCCCGTCACCGAAAGCGGGATACCCATCACGAAATCGGCATCGATCAGGCCAATTTCACGCGCCACGACGCCGGCGCGATACATGATACGATTGTCCACGTTCAACATTCCGGCAGTTTTCACCGCCGAGCCGATGGCGATACCCATATCCAACAGGTGCAAGGCGCAGTTTGGCCCCTTGAACTCTCCATCGACCGTATTTGGCTCGATGCAGGTCTCGCTCCCGCAAGCGGCGCAATCCAGGCCGAGCGCTTGCGCGTCCTTCAAGCCAATGAACACCACTGCCTCCGAGTCCATCACGTTCTGTCCATCCCGGTCAAAGTTGGGCTTTCCCGATCTCTCGCCAAAGGCGAACATCGCCTTGCCCAAGCGTTCCAAATCCTCTCCTGTGATGATCTCTATCACCACAAAATCCCGCCCGGCCGCCTTTGGAGCAGTTCTGGCAGCGATAGCCATCAGTTCTGCGACCGTTTGTACGCTCATATATTTTACCTCCTAATTCTTCTTCTCCTCAAATCGATATTTGTGCACTATGTCCATTGTATAACAGTCGCGCTGAATTGACAAAATAGGCTCTTTGGGATTTCACGTGGTGCTCGGCTCGGATTGTCAAATCCGAGCCACATCTAGGGACAAAGTGATGCTGTGCCACAAAATGCGGGGATTTGGCAATCCCCTTAGAGCGAAACCCCGCGAAATCCTAGAGACCCACAAAATATATCTTCAATCCTTTACCGTCTCCGAATCCCGCCGCCACAGGCCGACTCCCCACTGGATCAAGGCTAACTGTGAAAGCCCGATCCAGGCCAAAAGCAGCGTCGCACCCCATGCAACAGTGCGGATCGGTCGAGCTATGTTTTGATGCAAGTGTTTCAACCTCTCCTGAAGCTGTTGCACTGTATCGGTGTAACTATCAAGCACCTCCTCGGCATCGGTCACATTCTCACGGATGTCGAGGATATGATCGCCCATCAGGGAGATGCCAACTTGTACACTCTCTAGGTTCGTACTCGTCTGCTGCAAGCCCGCTCCCATCTCACGTAAACTATCCGGGACCGGCTCCAGCCCCTCGCCCGCCTGCGCAATAGCCCGATCAAGCGGTACAGCGGGCCGGTAATCCGCTACGCCAAACCGACTCAAGCCCTGCAACATCCCGTCGATGAGCCCCGCTGTCTCCTCCAGCGCCTCCAATGCCACCAGCGAGGACTCGATGCTTTGTGGCAAGTTTTCCTCGGTCAACTCGGCCATCTCGTCCATTGTTATCTGAGTAGTGCTCAGCGCCTGCCCCACGTCAAGCGTGGTGGTGTAAAGGCCTTCTATGGCGAATCCCGCGTCGTCCAGCGTCGTGGTAGTCACATTCAGCGAGCGTTCTACGTTGTTCAGGGTATCGGACAGTAGAACCACCCCGTCATTGGCAACCGCAGTCACCTCATCGGCCACTTGCCAGACGTTCATAATCCCCAGCACGCTCAGGGCGATGCCCAGAACGCCGATAAGGATCAGTAAAGTTCCCAAGATACGTTTGATCATTGTTCTAATTCCTCTCTGATGGGATGCGCCCCTAGAGCTTCCAAGGCGATTCTAAAGTATCCTCCAGAACGTCGGGGCAGAAGTAAGAGCAGGAGGGTTATTCTAACCTGCATCGTCCCGAATTATTGTGAGGAAGTCTTCAGAGTATTAGGCCCATTGTATAATAGAGAAGACAAAATAGCAAAAACCCGCCCGATCCACTGCCTTGAGTTTCCCGTCAGATGCGGTAAAATTCAAGCTATGGGT
>CAZDYW010000028.1:0-15137 GCA_964509655.1 uncultured Anaerolineales bacterium | reverse complement strand
TGGCGCTGGACGAGGGGGGTAATGGAAGCTGCCAAAGGTGCCATCTGGAGCTCCTCTTCCTCCCCTTGTTGTTGAATGGTTGATTGATTTGCTGATTCTCCGGATCGTTGACTGGATACTACTTGATCCGCCACTCGGTCAGCTTCCCGCTCGTAGCGATCACCCACAGGCCCAACAGTGAGCTTGGGTTGCACCAAGGAGCTTTTGGAGTTCTCGAGCAAACTGGTGACCGCCTGGTTACCGTAACTGTGCTGGAGAGTCAGTATATCACTTGCCGAAGCCATGCTGGGGTTGGCTATGGCCCGTTGAAGCACCAGTGGGTCCATTTGCTGCATCGTCAGAGCAGGCCCAAGCCGATCTGGCTTGGTTGTGAGGCTTTTGGGATTCCTGTCTTTAGTTTGGCGTGAGGTAGAGTTTTGATGGGTAGCCATCTTACCTCCTATTCATTTGGAAAAACGATAGAGATTATGAAAAAAATAGCTCCGCAGGCTTTCTGAGTAGGCTTTAGCTTGGGGCGAGCTAGAAAGGTAACTTTTTAGGGAGCTGATTGTCGTGCGTGAGGAACAATAAATTAGAAGGTGCTTCTTAACCGGTCTCCTTACAGTGTTTGCTCTTGCACTAGAGGGGAGGATCAACTTAAACAACCGTTTTAATTATACAACATTCTTATCGCAGTTGCAACACTTTGGCCCAGGTTTTGATCACTTTACGTTTCGCGTCTAGCTACCGGACATTTTCTAAATTGGTCGAGTGAGCAATCATCCTGAGCCTGTCGAAGGATGATTGCGGGTGCGTACGGGGCCGCAAAAGTCGTTCTTCGACAGGCTCAGAATGACTTTTGCTAGTCTTACAGACGAGAGATATTGCCTCTGAAAAAGTGTCCGGTAGCTAGGTTTCGCGTTTTAGATAATCCATATCGGCCTCGTCCACCAAACGTCCCATCTTCTGCAGTTCGCGGCGGGTGCTATGGAGCAGATGGGCCATCTTGATCGGGCTGTCATCGGCGGCGGCCAGAAAGGCGGCGTTGACGATGATGTTGCGGATGTTGCCCCCCGCGATCTTGAATCGTCGGGCCAATAGGCCGAATTCAAGGTCAGAGGTGCGGGGTGCGTCCGGTGGAAAGAGCGTTCTCCAGATGCGCAGTCGGTATTCCTCTTCCGGAAAGGGAAAGTCCACCGCGAACTGGAGCCGGCGTGTGAAAGCCTCATCGAGGTTAGCGCGGAGGTTGGTGGCCAGGATTGTCACGCCATCGTAGGTCTCCATGCGCTGCAAGAGATAGCTGATCTCAATATTGGCATATCGGTCGTGGGAATCCCGCACCTCGGAGCGTTTGCCAAACAGCGCATCGGCCTCATCGAAGAAAAGGATAGCATTACTGTTCTGTGCCTCGCTGAAGATTTGTTCCAGATTCTTCTCCGTCTCCCCGATATACTTGCTGACGATGGTCGAGAGGTCGATCTTGTAAAGATCAAGTTTCAGTTCAGAGGCGATAACTTCGGCAGCCATCGTTTTTCCCGTGCCCGGCGGTCCAGCGAAAAGCATCGTGACCCCATCGCTGGCAGCGAGCTTTTTTCCCACGCCCCATTCTTCCAGCACCCTGGGTCGCTCGCGCACTGTGGCGACTATCTCGTGCAGCAGCGCCAGTTGATCTTCGGGTAGCACAATATCGTCCCATGTGTAGCGTGGTGCTATTTTACGCGCCAGGCTGGAGAGACGAGGGTTGGAATGGACGCGAGCCGCTGTGAAGAGGTCTTCCGTTCGGATCGAGTCGCTGCGTTGTGCGGCCATATCGCGAGCTGTAGCGACAGCGTCACGAATCTGCCCGCTTGTCAGAGTAAACTGACCGGCCAGCCTGGTCACATCGATTTCTGGTTCGGGTGAGGGCTGGTCTGTCGCCGATTTCAAAAAATTAACCCACAGCCCTTGTCGCTGTTGATGTCTCGGCATCGGACACTCTACCCAAAGGAATGTTCGCTCTCGGTCAATCCCTCCTGCTTGCCAGGCTTTTTCGCTGGATATGATGACCTGGCGGGGATGTGTGCACAACATGTTCAGCAACTCCGCCGGAGGGGTCCCTTTCGCGAGACAGGCATCCCATCCTGTCAGATGTGGTATGGCTTGAATGATGCGTGCGTCGCGCATCGCGAGTGTCAAGGTGTGGTGTGGAGATTGCCCTGCTGCCTTCACTGACGCTAGGTTAACTTCCAGGAGGGGTTGGGACATATGATTCGCGAGGAGCTGAACTATGGCTCGGCGTATCTCCTCGTCCGGTCCGTGGAGGACGATGACCGTGTTGGGCTTCATACCATCCACGGTCTGCTTCAGAGTGGGCCACACATCGCTTGCCAGCAAGCGCTCATTCTCATCTGTGTTTTCACCCTTGCTGAATCGTGGTTGGAGTATTTGTGTATGGGGCCTCAAATCGGGACAAGGGCAATAGTCGCCTAAAAGCCAAGCGGCGATTGAGGGATCGAGCCTTAGTGCCCGTCCCAGGAGGGATGGCGTGTCCGTTTCTCTTTCCCCTGCTTCGAACTGGAGGATTTCGTGCCGAAACAATGGATGGCTCTCGGCGAAGCGTGGCAGCGTCTTGAGCCGCTCCGGTCTGGGCTCACATAACAGATTTAGGATCAGGTCGACGCTGGGATGTTTGCGGGTGATGTCGTCCTGCAAGTAACCGTAGAGTCGTTCGTAGCGCAGATCGAGCGAGGGGGCGAGGCAGATCAGGATGGTGTCTAGGTCGAAGCGGTCGAGGCCGAAAATGGTCGCCAGGTGGTCGAGGCGGGTAGGGCTGCCACTTTGCCGTGCCTTTTCCGCGAGCGCTTCGGCCTGCTCGGCGGCTTGAGCCTGTGCCTCGGCGAAAGCCTGCGCCTCTGCTGGCGGCAGTGTGACCGTCTGCCCCCAGCTAGTTCCAAGGGGCCGTGCCAACAGCGCCTTGGCTTGGTCATCGGAGAGGTAGAGGCCGCGGAAATCGTCGGTGGGGTCTTGCCCGGCCAATTGCCACCGAAAGACTTCGCGGCGGATCAAGATGTCGATCCGCCGCAACTCCGCCTGTAAATGTTGAAGACTGGGGATGTCTTTATTCGGAGCGATGGTCACGTGAAGCTCTTTCTTTGAGATCTCTCAAAAGGGCTGAGGTGTAACGGATAAGACCCTAAAGGTCTCGAAAACCTTTAGGGCCTCTGGCGGTTCAGGCTGGCGCTGGTGCCGGTGGCATATCCAGCGATGGCTTGCGCCGCTCACTCACCTTCCGCTCGGCCGGCTTTTTCGCGCCGGATTTTGGCGGTGTGCTTTTCGGAGTTTCTGGCGTGCTATCTTTGACGCCCTCGAACAAGGCGACGAATTCGTCAGCGTCTAACGTTTCGACCTCTATCAGTTCTTCGGCGATGCGGTCCAGTGTTTCGCTGTACTTTTTCAGAACTTCGCGGGCACGGTCGTGAGCCTCTTGGACGATCCTGCTCACCTCGGCGTCGATTTCCTGGGCCACAGCCTCGCTATAATCGCGTTGCTCGCCGATTTCCTTACCCAGGAAGACCAATTCTTCTTTCCTTCCAAAAGTCATCGGGCCGAGTTTGTCGCTCATCCCGTAGCGGGTCACCATATCGCGAGCTAACTCGGTCACTCGCCGCAGGTCGTTGGCCGCGCCGGTGGTCACGTCGCCAAAGATCAGTTCCTCGGCCGTCCGCCCGCCCAGCGCGAAGGCCAGATCGTCCTTGTACTCTTCCTTGCTCTCAAAGCGCTGATCTGTCTCGGGTAGCGCCATAGTGTATCCGGCGGCCATTCCTCGTGCCACGATTGAGACCTTATGCACTGGATCGCACTTGGGCAGCACGTGGGCCACTATAGCGTGTCCGGCCTCGTGATAGGCCGTGATGAGTTTCTCCTTTTTGGACATCACGCGGCTCTTGCGCTCCGGTCCGGCGATCACGCGCTCAATCGACTCTTCAAACTCACTCATTCCGATAGCCTTCTTATCCCGCCTGGCGGCCAGTATCGCTGCCTCGTTGACTACATTCTCGATGTCGGCGCCCACGAATCCGGGAGTGGCTTTGGCTATGGTCTTCAAATTCACGTCGTCGGATAACGGCTTGCCACGCGCGTGTAGCTCCAGAATCTCGGTGCGGCCCCGAATGTCGGGCCTATCTATCACGACTCGGCGGTCGAAGCGGCCTGGTCGCAGCAAGGCAGGGTCCAGAATATCAGGGCGATTGGTGGCCGCGATGATGATCACGTTAGTGTCTGTGTCGAAGCCGTCCATCTCGACCAGTATCTGATTCAGCGTCTGCTCCCGTTCGTCGTGGGAGCCGCCCAGCCCGGCGCCGCGATGTCGGCCTACCGCGTCGATCTCATCCAGGAAGATGATGCAGGGGCTATGTCGCTTGGCCTGCTCGAAGAGATCGCGCACGCGGGAGGCTCCAACGCCGACGAACATCTCCACGAATTCCGAACCAGAGATGGAGAAGAATGGCACGCCGGCCTCGCCGGAGACCGCCTTTGCCAGAAGGGTCTTCCCGGTGCCGGGAGCTCCCATCAGCAGCACTCCCTTGGGGATGCGAGCGCCAAGCTTGATGAACTTCTCCGGTTCCTTCAGAAACTCGACAACCTCGCGCAGCCCAGTTTTGGCTTCCTCAACGCCGCCTACATCCTCGAAGGTGACCGAGGGCTGATCGCCGGTGTACATTCGAGCCTGGCTCTTGCCGAAGGATAACGCTCGATTGTTGGCCCCTTGGAATTGCCGCAGCATGACGTATCCACCGACTAGCATTGCTACTACCAGCAGTATCGACCCGCCGGCGCTGAGCAGCGTCATCCAGTCGGGTGGCTCCACTACTTCTATGTCCAGTCCTGCCAGTTGTTCCTCTGTGATACCTAAGTCACGCAATTGCTCTGTTAAGGTTGTTTCGGGCCCTTTTTGCGAGACGACCTCGCGCCCGTCCTTCATATCAACCAGTAACCTGTCGTCCTCGACGCGAATACCAGCCACATTCCCTTCCCTTACTTGCGTCGCGACTTCGGATAGCTTCATATCTTGTGTATCCTGCGCCTGTTGCGAGTAGAAACTGTAGACAAGGAAGGCAACGGCGGCCAGGATTATCAGGTAGATAAACGGACTTCCCCTCGATTGACTATTCACTTTAACTTTCTCCATTCGTTCGAGCGCTCTTCATTTGAAATGCCCACCTTGGAGCGCTCGGTCTGATTTTCCATCACGGGTTACAAAATACAAGATAATTATACCAAAAATTAAAGGATGCGCTATCTCAGGGTTCGATTTTGACCTCGGCGACAAAAATGCTGTTCATGTCCGCTGTCGTGGAGCCGGGGTCTACTACTGTCAAGCGATTAGCCGGTTGTCCTTGTGGATACATCCCCACACGCACCTGATAACGGCCTGCAATCTGTCCGTTAGGGATGGCGAACTGGTGTTGATCGGCGACGCGCACCCCTGGCACCCACTGCGTAGTCGCCGGGCTGGGCTCCGTATCCTGCTGCGCCGCCAGATCGCCTGCCGGGCCGATGAGATGCACGAAGATGACGTAAGGCTTGTCGATAGCCTGCAATGCTTCCCAGTGTAACGTGATCGCGAATACTCCTCCCGGATGGAACGTTTTCTGTTGCAGCTCGGCGCTCTCTAGCCGGATGCGATTGGCCAGATTGACGCCCAGCTCGATTGCGGGGCCGCTACTCACGGTCAAGGTCACTGTGTCACCGACGTGGATGGGGGCGCCGGGCTCTGGAATTTGCCCTACCACCATCCCGGCCTCTTCCGTGCGCCATTCCTCCTCGATGTGGACGTTCAGCCCATCCGATTCGAGCCCCCCTTGCACCACCTCCAGCGAGTACCCGGTCACCAATTGCATTTTCAGTTCCCGCGTGGGAGCGCTCAAGATCACTTCTATCACGCTGTCCGGTGAAAGCTCTGTGCCTGGGGGTGGATTTTGCTCTAGCACGATCCCGGCTTCGGTCTTTGGTTCTGGGCGTTCCTCTATCACTTCGAGGCGTAACTCAGCTAACTCTATATTTCTACGCGCCTCTTCCTCCGGCATATCTACTACGTTCGGGACGGTGACCATTTGCACCGCCTGCGTGCGGGTGACCAACGGCGGTGGGGTGGATGTGGGCGGCAGGGCCGGGGGAGCGGAGTAGGCCTGGTAGACCAGCCACCACAGCGGGATGAGCCCCGCTATGGCGATCAAGGCCACTATACCCAGCGCCCAGGCCAGGCTGTTGAGCCGTGCCGGTTGGGCCTCGGGCGCGCGATCTGGCGCTGTGGGCGTGAGCGCGGGCTGGGGAGGCTGCACAGTGGGCTGGAAACTGGTCTCTTGTTCCCCTTGGTTTTGATACTCCTTCAAAATGTGTGCCAATTGTCCGGCGGTGCGATAGCGCGCTGCCGGCTCCTTGGAGAGCACTTTGCGGATGATCCACTCTAGACGGGGCGGAACCTGCGGGTTGCGCACGGCCAATGGCGGTGGCTCCTCGCGCATATGCATCAGGGCCAAGGCAGTCGATTTTTCCGCGTGAAATGGCAGTGTACCGGCCAGCATCTCATACATAATTACCCCGATGCTGTAAACGTCCGATGCCGGGGTTAGTGGTTCGCCAGCCGCTTGCTCCGGAGAGAAGTAGTGTGGGCTGCCCCATATCCCTTCCGATGTCGTCTCTGATGCTTGTAGATCTGCTTCGGAGAAGGCTCTGGCGATTCCGAAGTCGGCTACCTTGGCTTGTCCTTGCTGGTTTATCAGTACATTTTGGGGTTTGATATCACAATGGATGAGACCGGCTTGGTGCGCGTGTCCCACACCGGCACAGACCTGGATTGAGAAGTCGAGCGTCTCGGCGATGCTCAAACGCCCCTGTTCCTTTTGGCGGATCAGCGTCTTGAGGTCTTGTCCATCGATATATTCCATCACGATGTAGTGTCGGCTGCCATCTTGGCCTACATCGTGTACTATAACGATGTTGGGATGATCCAGCTTGGCCGCTGCTTGAGCCTCGCGTCGGAAGCGAGTTAAGAAGTCTGGGTCGCTGGAGAATTGCTCGCGCAAAATCTTGACTGCCACGCGCCTTTGGAGGATGGTATCTGTGGCCTTGTATACAACTGCCATCCCGCCGGAGCCGATCGGTTCTATCAAGCGGTACCGGTTATTGAGGATTACTTCTTCCATCATTCCTTTTGGGCTCTCGTTAGGTGTTCATTTAGTCTTCTGAAATGCAATGCACTTGCTGATAGGGCGAAAGCTTTGAGCCTCTGGCGGTTGGGGGAGTCTTTGTAGGGCCTTCTTTTTGGCTCAAAATCGCGTTGTAAATGGCTGTAAGGACTTTTTAACTTGGACTTTGTGTGTTTCTCCAATCGCCGGGGCTTCTGTAGTTACAGCGCCATTTTGCCTAGCGAAGCGCAAGGTATTTTACTCCAAATCGGGGCCTTGAGCAAGAGTTAGTTAAGGCAGAATGTGGTGAGGGACGTCCGCATCTTTCCAGAGACTCTTGCTATCACTAAGAGCAATGGTATAATCACGCTTATGCAAAATAGAGATAAACCATTGATATTGGTCACTGGAGCTACAAACTTTGTGGGGCGGGCTATTGTGCGCCATCTGGTTAGTCAAGGGTGTAAAGTTCGTTGCCTGTTGCAACCCTCCCGACGTGTGCAGCAATTACCCAGTGGCCTAACCTTTTCCACGGCATCGGCCCGTTTCGATGATGCGCCAGCCCTGCGTTTGGCTATGCAGGACGTCGACACTGTCGTCCATGCTACCAGAGAGGAGAACCCCGATCACGTGGGGCAGTTGCGCCATCATGCCGAACGGACGCAACAATTGATCGTCGCAGCGCGCGCCATCGGCGTCCGACGCTTCATTTACCTCAGTCGCTTGGGAGCTGATCAATCCTCGGCTTATCTGCTTCTTCGCGTCAAGGGGGAGTCGGAGATTATGGTACAGGAGAGCGGGTTGGAGTATACCATTCTCCAATCGGCTCTCACCTATGGTCAAGAGGATATGTTCACCAACGTCTCTATCATGCTGGCCAAGATGATTCCTTTTGTGCTGCCCATCCCCGAAGTTGGACGCTCGCGCTTCCAGCCTCTGTGGGTTGAAGACCTGGCTCGTTGCGTAGCGGAAGTGGTGGAAAGAGAGGACTTGCTGGAGAGTAAGATCCCTGTGGGGGGGCCAGAGCACTTCACTCTAGAGCAGATGATGGGGCAGTTATTGGTCGCTGCCGGGATGCATAGGCGTCTGGTGCATACGCGATTGCCACTTGTAACAAGTGCGATCAATTTATTCGACACTATTTTCGCACGTAACCCCACACCTTCTTGGTGGTTGGATATGGTTACTGTGAACAATGCGACCGAGCTGGGCGCTATCCCGCGCCGCTTTGGCTTTGAGCCTCGTCGCTTCTCCGATTGCCTCTACTATCTGCGCCATAGACAACCATGGAGACGTAACTTCTTTCGCTTCGTCCTTGGTTATCCGATCCCTGATTCGTAAAGGAACTTCGCAGAGGGACGATACCCGTCTCGGATTAATTCTTTCTCTTCTTGAAGCGCTGCTTCACCAACATCCAAATTGCGGCCACCCCGTCGCGCCAATTGATTTTCTTCCCTTCAGACATAGAGCGCGGCTGATACGAAATCGGTACTTCGTGGATTTCGATTCCCCTCCGCAGTGTCTTGCCCGTCACCTCCGGACAGAACTCAAAGCCAGCCGCTTCCAGGTCGAGACTGCGTAGTAGGTCAGTGCGGAAGAGTTTGTAGCCGGTTGCCTCATCGGTGAGGTCAGACCCGTACAATAAGTTTGTCACCCAACTCACCAGTCGCCCGCCCCAATAGAAACTCCAATAGGAGCGGGGATTTTGCAGCAAGTTACGGGAGCCATAGACCACCTGTACATCTAGATCGTCGAAGGGGGCCAGTAGCTTTGGGTAATCGCGGGGATCATACTCCAGATCGGCATCCTGTGTGATGGTGATGTCGCCGGTGGCGTGTTCTAGCGCTGTGCGGATAGCGGCTCCCTTGCCCAGATTCTGTTGATGATGCACGACTTTGAGCTGTTCGGTCCAACGTTTATTCAGCCTCTCCAGAATCGTGCCCGTTTCGTCGGTCGATCCGTCGTTCACGACGATGATCTCTTTCTCAACACCATCGAGATCAGTGTCAATGACGCGCTCGACGATCTGTGCCAAAGTCGAGGCCTCGTTATAGGTTGGTATGATGATAGAAAGCTTCATTTAGCCCTAATCGCCCTGTTCTTCTAACATACCCCGGATTCGCGCGGCGACCATCTCGATGGCGACTTCGTTGAATCCACCCTCTGGGATGATGACGTCGGCATAGCGTTTGCTGGGTTCGACAAATTCCAAGTGCATCGGTCGCACTGTGGAGAGATATTGCTCACAGACGGAATCCACGCTTCGCTCTCGCTCCTCTATGTCACGCTGCAGCCGACGAATGAATCGCACATCAGCGTCGGTGTCCACGTAGAGCTTAACGTCGAATAATTCGCGTAGATCGGGCTCGACGAAGACAAGAATTCCCTCGACGATGATCACCGGAGCCAGTTCCACCCTGCGCGTCTCCGGCTTTCGCGTGTGCGTGGTAAAATCGTAGATTGGAATCTCGACAGGCTGGCCGACGCGCAGCGCTTTGAGGTGCTCAACCATCAGCTCTGTTTCCAATGCATCTGGATGGTCAAAGTTGACTCTGGCCCGTAGGCGTGTGGGCAAATGGCTTAGATCGCGGTAATAAGCGTCGTGAGCGATATAGGCGATGTGTTCCGCCCCCACACGTTCTAGGATTTGGCGCGTCACGGTCGTTTTACCTGACCCTGTCCCTCCGGCAACTCCTATTATAATCGGTCGCATTAGTTCTTTCTCTTTTGCCTTTCTTGAGATGGGATCAGGCATAGCCGCACTGAATGGCTCGCTCAACTTTTTTCCTCATCGCTGGTTTTGAACTTTGATGGTAGCATGCCCGTTCCTTCTATGATTTCTTCGTCCTCGCCCTGACGTAGCCAGAAACGGCGTTTCGGCCAGATAGTTTTGCCCACTAGGCCGAAGATCAATGCTAGAAGGCCCAATATAGCGGGCCAACGTCCGGGATTGGAAGTGATGGTCAGCCGGGCATAGGGCGTGGAGGTTAATTGCAAGCTCACATTCTCGACATCTAATTGAGTAATGTCACCCTCTGTGGACATTTCGGTGATCAAGCGCCCAGGTGGACTGCGATAGAATTGGACATCTACCGGGCTGTTGGGATCCTTGCGCCTGGGAGCCAATCTTATGATCATTTGTTCTTCTGGGATAGCGAAATATTGGTCTCCGGATAGCGCCAGCCAGAGGCGGGTGGAACTATCCGATCCAGCGGCTTGTTGGAGCGAGAGAGTGTTCCCGTCATCGTCGATTGCGCTTACCTGCACACCTGGACCGCGTTCTTCGATGGACACGAAGATGCCGGGACTATGAGTCACCTGAACGTCCTTCCGCAGGGCTACTGTGGCGCCGTAAAAAGTAGCGCTTTCTCCATTTTGCAGGACGATATCCTTGACCTGCCAACCCCATAGATGCGCGAAGAGTGCCCCGATGATCAGCAACAAACCGCCAGCGTGAGCGAGTGCTGGAAAGACCGCGCTCCATGGCCAGCTGTCGACCTGGAGGAGGGGAGTCTCCGTGAGCACCCGATAGCGTAGTCGCGGAAATTCATCTCGAATGCTCGTCGGGGATAGGTTGGAGAGTTCTTGCCAATTATCCTGGGGCGGAGCGAATTTGCGGCCCTGTACCAGTTGGTCAACGTTCTCCGTCAGCCGAAGCAGGAGTAATCCGGCAAGGAGCGCCAGCATAGCCCGGAAACCGAATGAGCGGGTGATGTTGAATAATCCCAGCGCTTGCATAGTTGAGGTTGCCTCTCCGAAGCGGGCCTGTGTATGGGAGAGCCATCTTGCATAGGCGCTGGGTCCGTTAGAGGGAACTTGAGGGAGCAAACTGGCGGCGACCAAGCTGATCGCGATACCTAATAACAGAATGACCAGCACTGTTTCGCTGGTCGCAACCTGCCAGATGATTCTCCAAGTATCACGTTGGGGTTGGTCAGCCATCTACCCTCCGCCAGGACTTGTGGCTTCGCAGTAACGACTTAAAGCTGTAGTCAGTATCCACCGATTGCGCCATGGATAGACGTAAAGAAAGCCCCATCTTTGGGGGCCTCGGTGAAAAGCCACCCTTGGGACTCGAACCCAAAACCTACCACTTACGAAGCGGTTGCTCTACCGGTTGAGCTAGGGTGGCTTACTGGGAGTAATTATACCAGATCGCTTCCCATTGGCAAATCAAGAGCCCGCAGCGAGGCCCGATTTTGCCCTTCGAAAGTGTGGAATGCGAATGTTTGACAACCCTTACCCCCCGTGTTATACTTTTGCCGTGGGCCGTTAGCTCAGCTGGTAGAGCAGGGGCCTTTTAAGCCCAGGGCCGCGGGTTCGAGTCCTGCACGGCCCACTCAGAAGCAGACAAGTAGATAAGTAGACCAGTAGACAGACTCACGAGGTCTCGTCTACTCATCTACTTATATACTTGTCTTTTTTGGTTACATCCAAGCAACCACGCGAGGTAATATGCTGCCTGCATGGGCTTTCTGGGTCGCACTAGTAGCGATGTTCGTCGGATTGCTCGGCGTCGTTCTGCCCTTCCTCCCCGATGTTGCACTCATCTGGCTCGTTGCATTGATCTACGCCGTCGCCGAGGGCTTCGCCACCATCGACCCCATCACATTCGCCGTTATCACCATTCTGGCCACAATTGGCCTCGCCGCCGAACTCCTGATGAGCCAGGC
This sequence comes from uncultured Anaerolineales bacterium, assembly GCA_964509655.1. Classification (GTDB taxonomy): domain Bacteria; phylum Chloroflexota; class Anaerolineae; order B4-G1; family B4-G1; genus CAZANJ01. The sequence goes on along the minus strand of CAZDYW010000028.1, from coordinate 3,319 downwards.
TGGCGCCAAGGCCGCCGGAGCCTCCATCTGGTCGCTGCTGGCCGGGATTGCACTGGGAGCCATCGGGGCGCTGCTTGGCTTCCTCTTCCTCGGCATCGGCGCACTGCCCGGGGCCATCCTGGGCGCCTTCGCCGGCATCATCCTGGCCGAGGGGTACCAATCCAGAGATTGGGAAAAAGCCGTCAAAGCGGGCGGCGGAATGCTGCTCGGCTGCGCCCTTTCCGCCGGTGTACAGCTTCTCATCGGCCTCTCCATGATCCTCATCTTCATCTGGCAAGTGCTGAAAGGATAACCCTATGCCCCGCCGCAGCTTCTACAATCGCCGTAGGCCCAGCCGACGCACCCTCCTGATCCGGGCTCCCCGTCGCGGCACAGTGATCGTCGCCGCAGCGCTCTACATCCTGGGACTCTTCAGCGTGCTGGGCTTCCTTTCCATCCCTGAACCTTACGCCACTGGAGCCCTGGCCGTATCCGGCGGCTTGCTCCTTCTGAGCGCGCTCCTGCGTGGCCTTTAGCATCTGACTTCATCTGACAAAGCTTATCTGACAATGTTCGAGCAACTCGATTTCTTCAGCGGTTCAACATTCTCTACACCTTACACCGTCAGCCAGCTCACCGGTCGCATCCGTGATCTGATCGACAGCGCAGCCGAGCTAAGAGACGTCTGGCTCGAAGGCGAGGTCTCAAACTTCCACCGTGCCGCATCCGGACACTGCTACTTCACACTCAAGGACGGCGGCGCTCAGATCAAGTGCGTGATGTGGCGCAACACCGCTAACCGCCAAAGCTACCTGCCCACGGACGGCGACTTCGTGCTGAGCCACGGTCGAGTGGGCGTCTACGAAGCACGCGGCCTCTACCAGCTCTACGTGGACCGATTGCAACGCGCTGGCGTCGGAAATCTCTACCGGCGGTTCGAGATACTCAAGGCTCAACTGGAAAAAGAGGGCTTGTTCGCCGAGGAGCGCAAGCGTCCCCTGCCCGGCTTCCCCCGCCGCATCGGCGTCGTCACCTCCCCCAAGGCGGCCGCGCTGCGCGACATCCTCAATGTGCTGAGCCGCCGCTGCCCCCTGGTAGAAGTGCTGCTCTCCCCCACTCTGGTCCAGGGCGACGCCGCCCCACCGCAGATCGTGGGCGCCATCCAAGCCCTCAACGCGCTCCAAGGCCCCCGACGTGTGGACTTGATCATCGTCGCGCGGGGCGGAGGCAGTCTGGAGGAGCTTTGGGCCTTCAACGACGAGCGCGTGGCACGTGCCATCGCCGCTTCCCGCGCCCCCGTCATCTGCGGCGTGGGACACGAGACCGATTTCTCACTGGCCGATTTCGCCGCCGACCTGCGTGCCCCTACCCCTTCCGCCGCCGCCGAGCTGAGCGTCCCGGACCAACTGGAGCTACGCGCCCAGATAAAGGGGCTCACCGAGGCGCTGACGGCGGCGCTGCAAAGCAAAATCGACGAGCGGCGCTGGCAACTGAACGAACAGACACGGGCGCTGCGCCACCTCTCACCCAGCTACAAACTGGCCCAGGCCCGCCAGCGCCTGGACGAATTGATGAGCCGCGCCGAGGCCGCCTTGCGCCACACCCTGACCCGGCGCCGGGGCCAATTGGAAGGGCTGAGCGGGCGGCTGGTGGGAATCAGCCCCATGGGAACACTGGAGCGTGGCTACGCCATTGTGCGTCACCAAGAGACCGGCGTGGCCGTGCGCTCAGTGGAGCAAGTCGCGGCCAACGATATGCTCAATATCCGCGTCGCCGATGGCGCGTTTGAAGCCCAGGTGCATGGGCAGCATCCGCCCGTGACCTAACCCACAAGGAGATAAACCATGTCCGAAATTACCCTTCAATCCGTTTACTTCGACGAACCCGGCCCACAGCACACCGAGCGAACGCTGGAAGTCGCTAAAAAGCGAGCTGATGAACTGGGCCTTCGCACTATACTGATCGCCAGCACGAGCGGCGAGACCGGTGCCCGTGCCGCACGCTTGTTCCAAGGCTACAACGTCGTCGTGGTGACCCATTCCACCGGCTTCCGCGAGCCCAACGTGCAGGAGCTGAGCGAGGAAAACCGCGCCGCCATCGAGGAGGCCGGAGCGAAAATCGTCACCTGCCAACACGCCTTCGGCGGCGTCAACCGCGCGGTGCGCAAGGAGCTGGGCACCTACCTGAACGATGAAATTATCGCCTACACACTGCGCACTTTCGGACAAGGGATGAAAGTCTGCGTCGAGATCGCGCTGATGGCCGCCGACGCCGGCCTGGCGACAGTGGGGGAGCCTTGCATCGCTATCGCCGGCACCAGCAGCGGAGCGGACACCGCGATCCTGCTCAAACCCGCCAACGCGCAGCAGTACTTTGACCTCCGCGTGATGGAAGTATTGGCCAAACCCAGGCTGGTCTGAACTGTTAGATTGGTTCAATCTCTGAGATTGAACCAATCTGAGGCAAGAGAATGATGATGACCGAAATCGAAAACCTGACCTTCGAGGAAGCTTTCGCCAAGCTGGAGGAGATCGTCAAGGAGCTAGAGGGCGGCGGTTTGGCGCTGGAAGAAAGCCTCAATCTCTTCGAGCGCGGACAGGCCCTGGCCGCCCACTGCGGCGTGCAACTCGACGAGGCAGAACTGAAGATCAAACAACTCACCGCCCAGGGCGAAGCTCCCTTCACACCAACCTCATAACCACTCCCTCTCCCGGCTTAGCTTCGCACGCTTGGGAGAGGGTTGGGGTGAGGGGGAAAAACTTCACACCAGCATCGGAGTGTGTACCGGTGCTCATCACAGATATTGAAGACTTACTGACATCCTACCAATACATGCGCCTCACCGAGCACGCGCTCAACGAGGCGCACAAAGAGAGCCTGCGTGCCAAGGACATCTTCTACGCCATCTTCAACGGTCAGATCCTTGAGCACTATCCCCGCAGGCGGCGCTTGTTGATCGTCGGCCCTACCCCCGGCTTCGACATCCAGGTGCATGTCGTCTGTGACTACACCGACCGGGATGAGATCGTCGCCGTGACCGTCTACGTTCCCGATCGCCCCACCTGGATCAGCGATCACACCCGCGCCCCTTCCCCGCTGGATACCGTCGACTGAAATCGGAATCATACACACCGCCGTGAGCAAGCGGCGCTGGTTCTAATCCCAGCACCGGCTCTTCAGGCCGGTGATTTGGACCCGGTGATTGGCTGGACGGAATCGCGCAATTATTGTAGAATAACGTTTCTTTCAAATTAACCCGTAGGGGCAACCCTCGTGGTTGCCCAAGGCAATTGCATTTATCTGTTGCTCATCAGGGATCGCCAGACCTCGACGTGAGCTC
>CAZDYW010000027.1:0-15383 GCA_964509655.1 uncultured Anaerolineales bacterium | reverse complement strand
CTCGCCAGCCCTCCCAGCTCAAGCCGACGCGCGGGGCTTCTTGACCGCCCTCGTAGGCGCTTTTCTCCTCGAAGACGATGCTGATATCCACCGCCTCGCCGCCCCGGCGAACTTTGGCCCCCATTTGTCGGGCGGACTGTTCGAGGAGATCGGCCAGGCGGATGCTGCCTCCGGCCGAGACAATCAGGCTATCACCAGCTCCCGCGCCCACTCCCCGCAAATCGACCACGGCTTCGACATCAAAGCTCGATGAGAAACCGGGCTTGGCCTCCAGGAATCGCTCCACGTCGGGAGGATAGACGGGTTCTCCGCCCTCCAACCCCTCGGCGCTGTAGGCCACGAAAAGGAAGGTCTTGTAGGGCTGGTAACCGGTCTCTTGCATAGTGCGGATAGCCTCCAGCATGACGGCCACGCCGCTGGCGTTGTCGTTGGCCGCGGGGTAGAAAACTCCGTCTGGACTGAGCGGCGGCGTATCATACTGGGCTATCACCGCGATCATGCGGTCGTTGATGCCACCGTAGCGGCTGTCGGATGAGCCAGTGATATGACCGAGGACGTGTTGGACCGGTTCCTCGCGCAAGGTGCCCTCCACAGCCAATGAAACCGTGCTCTCAGTCGGCAGTTCAAAGATGCCGTTCAAGCCCAGGTTCTCGTCTATGTCGCGCAGATCGGCGGCGGTGTGGCCCGTACCCTCCAGCAATCGATCAGCCACCTCCTCGCTGATCCACAATTTCGGTCGATCCCCGCCGCGCTCCCGGTTGACTCCGAAAAGCTCGTAGCGCGGATCGCGCGACGAGAGCGTGTGACGGCGCTCCAGATTCAGCGGATCATCCACGATGACGAGCACGCCCGCGCAGGGCACCTCGCGGAGATAATCGGCCTCCGCTTCGGAGGGGACGAGGAGGATTTCACCGCTATAATCAAGGCCCTCCAAAGCCTTGTAGCTCCTGACCCTGGCCCCGGCCCTCGTTACATCTCCAAAAGCCAAGCCTCGCACTTTACCTTCCGCCCGCCCGATGTTGCGCACATCCCCTGGATATTCGACAAAGTCCTGCCGGTAGGTCAACCGAGGCCCGCCATCCTCGATGACCAACTCTGGGACACTATCCAGTTGTTCAAATGAACGCTTCCGCGTCTGGAAGTAGGTCAACCCCTCGCCGGCCGGGTCGACGCCCAGATCACGCATTTGCTGCGCGATGTGAAGAGCGGCCGCATCCATCCCCTCCGAGCCCAGGGATCGCCCTTCCAGCACGGGATGCGAGAGGCCCTGGACGCGCGCGTAGGCCCACTGCTCATCGAAATTGTTGGCTTGCCCACGGTAGAAAGCGATGGCGCCGGTGTTTGCTTGCACCCAACTCACCCCGACGACCAAGAGCGCCGCTGCGGCCAAAGTATAGCGGTTCACCAGGCGCGTGATGCCCACCCCCACGGTCTCCACCAAGCGGCGCATGCCCTCACCGAAGAAGTTGAAGCCCAGAATGGCGATGAAGAAAGCGAAACCGGGATAGATGGCCATCCAGGGATAGGAGCGGGCGTAACGGCGGATGTTGCTGAGCAAAGCGCCCCATTCCGGCACATCGGAGTAATGGTAGGGGGCGGAAAAGACGTCCAGCTCGGCGAAAGCGCCGCCGCCGATGAAGATGCCCACGAAGCCCAATTCGCCCAGGAGCATCAGCACGGCGCCCATCTCCAAGGCCGCCAGGGAGATGATGGCCGAGAGCAAGTTTGGCATGACGTGGTTGAGGATGATGCGCGGTGTGGTCAAACCCATCGCCACCGCGCTTTCGATGTAGAGTTTGGGTCGGATGCTCATCACCTCGCCGCGCACGAACTGCATTACCTCGCCCCAGCCCACCAGGCAGAGGGCGATGACAAAGGGGCGGAAGCCCTGCCGAATCCCCAAGGCCAGGATGAACATCATCGCCAGGAGCAAAGTGGGGAAGGCCGCGATGACCTCGGCCAGAGCCATCAGCACTCGGTCTAACCAGCTACCGCTAAACCAACCGGCCAGCGAGCCCAGCACAATACCGAGCGCGATCCGAGCCGCCACCACCAACGTCGCCAGAAGCAAGGTCTGCTGAGCGCCGGCCAGGATGAGGCTCATCATGTCACGGCCCAGCACATCGGTGCCCCAGGGATAGACGTCGTCGGGTTCAAAGGGAGGAACGGAGAGTTCGCCATCGGCGTAGGTCAAGCCGCGTGTGGTGTAGGGGCTGTGAGGCGCTAATTTCGGCCCGGCAAGGAAGACGACGAATAAACCTACCAGGAGGACGGCCCCGATCACGAAAGGGAAGTTAGCCACGGTGGCCTGGAACCAGGAGCGCAATCGCTCCCAGCGATACTTCCCCGGGTCGATCTCGAAATCATCGCCACGATCCTCCAAAAGAGCGCGGAAGGGGCTGCTGGTTTCTTCAGTTCGATCTCTGGAAAGTAAGCGGCTGAGGGGATTATGGGCCAGCCAATGTCGTGCCTCGGTCCAGATGGATTTGAGAGCTTCCGTCAGTTTTCCGCGTTCTCCCGAGGCGCGAGAGCCGTTGCCCTCGCGTAACCGAGGATCGATGAAGCGATAGGCCACTTCGAGGAGCAAGTTCACCAGGATGAACAGGATGCCCAGGCAAAGTACCAAAGCCACGGTCAAGTTATCATCCTGGCGCGAGATTGCCTTCAGCAGCGTGAAGCCGACTCCGGGCCAACTGAAGAAGAACTCCACCACCGGTAGACTGCTCAATGAGAAGCGCAATGAAACTCCAACGGTGGTCAGGATGGGGATCGCGGCGTTTCTGATCACGTGGCGCAACATGACCAGAAGCTCCCGCAAGCCCTTGCTGCGAGCGGTGCGGACGTAGTCCTGCTCCAAGACATCGCTCACGGTCACGTAGGTGACGCGGTATATCTGCGCGATGGGGCGAGCGGCCAGTACCAGCGCGGGGAGGATCATGTGCGCATCCCAGCCGAAGCCTCCGACAGGCAGCACGCGCCGGCCCAGGGTGCGCGTCAAGCGGATGGCCCCCAGTTGTAGAAGCAGGGCGGCGAAGAAGCTCGGCACAGAGACGCCGGCGATGGAGATCAGAATGGTCAGCAATGACCAGCCAGAACGTTTGCGCCAGGCGGCCCAGATGCCCAGGGGAACGCCGATCAAGGTGGCGAAGATCAAAGAGGCGGCCAACAGGCCCAGGCTTTTGCTCAGCGTCGCCGGTACTACCTCGGCAACGGTGACCGGGACGCGCGTCACGCTTCCGGCTCTTGAAAGGCCCATTTCGCCCCGGATCAATCGGGCCAAGTATTCAACTGTCTTTGAAGCAGCTTGGCCCACCGCGGGGTAGAAATCCACGTTTTGGGCCATGCTCAATCCCAAGTAGCTCAGGAAAATAATGGCGATTAAGACCAAAACTCCAAAAGCCAACCTCTGGACTACGAAAAAGCCAATGTTAAGCAACTCCTCCCGCTTTTGGGAACGGGCCACGTCTTGCTCCATTGTATCCACAGACATCAACTAATTGTCCTCCTACTCTCAATTACTCGTTGTACCATCTCAGGAATCCGGCGGCGTGGAACACTTGCTTCCTGTTCAAGCTAAAAAGCATCGGTGCTTTTGCCACCAAGCTCACATTGCCTTAAATTACTCAAGAAATCAGATTCGGGTTCAATTCAATTTACCCTTCAATTGAACCTACTCCTCGTTTGATGGTATAATTAAGGGCAATGCAATGTAGGTCAAGTTTAGGGGAGGTTAAATGAACGTCCGAAAAAGAACGTGTTTAATAATGTTGATTATCATCTTTGCGCTTTCAATTAGTGGCTGTAGCGCCACAGATGAACGCAGCGAGAAGCCCTTGGGCGATTGGAGCCGGGGGCTTTTATTGGGAATGAGCAACATCAAGCAACCAGTAGCACTGACGGTGGACGCAGATAGACAGGCTCACTTGGTCTGGCAGGAACGGGTCGATGGCAACGACTTGTTACATTATACCCGACTTAACCAACAAGGACAGGTCGTGCTCGACAAGTCCTTATCCCTTGGACAGCTAAGGCCTCGCCGCCCACAGCTTTTGGTGGACGAAGAGAACAACCTCCATCTGGGCTGGCTCTCACGGGCTGAAGATACCGTGAAGCTCTATCAGGCCCAGATCAAGCCGGATGGAGAGATAACGGAGCCCGTTCTCCTATCCAGAGAAGGTGAAGAGGTCAGCAGCTTTCAAATGTACTCGTCGGCCCAAGGGAAAGTGACCTTCATCTGGAATGGGCATTTCAAGGATGGGCAAAGTGGCTTATTCCACACCGTACTGGATGATATTTCCTCGCCCACTTTACTGGTTCCAGATGGCGTCGATCCTTATGTTTCTGCTGACAAATCGGGCACAATACACCTTGTCTGGCTCTATGAAAGCGGATATTCAAGTCGTGAGATATACTATGCCACCCTGGAGGGTACGTCCCTCTCGCCTACCGGGGGACAGAAACTGACTAGCTTTGAATTCGCGGAAAGCGCAACATATTATGGCCCAGTCATCGGCCAAGATATGCACAACGTCTATGTATTCTGGTCCGTGCAGAATCTAGGCGGCGGGCTGAATCCGACAGGAGCCTTTGCCTATTACGTATGCTTCGAAAAAGGCAATCCCACACTCATCACCCCGCGCACCGTCGATTTACCCCCCGTGTCCAGGCCCGACTACGCAGAAGCTAGCGGCGAGGCCAGCCAGAAATTCGGCTACACAGAATTAGCCCTTTTGCCCCCCGATGTCTACGGCAGCGATTTCGTGAATGCACCAGATACTATCGACGCTCAAGCGGATGAATTGCCGGTGATGTTCAGCCTGATCGTGCAATCACCATCAGACACTCTTATGCGCTTGGCCATGGCCATCTTTTCCGAGGGTGAAATCGTCGGTTATCAAATCGCTAGCAAGACAGCGAACGCTTCCGCTCTGCCTACACTGATCGCCGACAAAGACGGTTATCTCCACGCGGCATGGATCGACGCGGCGGGGTACCGACAATATAAAGTCTACTATGCGTCACTGGCGCCCGAAGCAAAAGCTTGGCTCGACCGCACGACAGTTGAAGATGTAGCCCAAGGTGCCGCCAATCTGTTGTGGGGTGTGCTCTCGGCGGTGGGCCTCATCCCCTTCGTGCTGATGTGGAACGTCCTACCCCTCCTTTGGGTCGCCATTTATCTGATCCTGAGAGGGCCAGAATACCTCGATCAGACCGGGGCTAAAATCGGGATGCTGGTCACCATAATCATCTACACCGCATCAAAGCTGTTTCTCCTGCGGGGACTGGCCGCTGGCACCCCCTTCATCTACAGGATACCGAAAAGCTTCCTGTCAGCCTGGATTATGATCGTCCCCTTTGTCATCCTACTCCTGGCGGTCGGGTCGATTTATATCTACATTCGACGTTCCGAAGAGCCCACGCTTCTAAAAGCCTTTGCCGTCTTCGCCCTAACCGATGGACTGTTGACTATTGTCCTCTACGCGCCCCGTTTCTTCGATTTAGAGTGACACTCATCCCTTCTCCTACAACTGAGCAAAAAGCAAGAAACCAGGTTTTTATGAAAAAACCTGGTTTCTTGCCCGATTATGAGAGGATACAAAGTTACTAAGTTGTGCCCTTCAAACGTGGATCGAAGGCATCCCGTAGACCATCCCCCAAAAAGTTAAAGGCCAAGGTAGTAATGGTCAGTGCAATAGCCGGCGGGAACAATACGTGAGGGTGAGCCCGCAGAGACCTCTGTCCATTGTTGACCATCATGCCCCAACTGGGCGTGGGAGCATTGACTCCCAGGCCGATATAGCTAAGGAAGGCCTCGGTGAAAATGTAGCCGGGGATAGCCATCGTCTCGGCGATGATGCATGGGCCGAGGATGTTGGGCAACAGGTGCCGGAAAATGATCTGGCTATCGGTGGCGCCGATGCTCCGCGCAGCGGTCACGAACTCCTTCTCCTTATAGGCCAGCGTCTGTCCGCGAGCGATGCGTGCGCGATCGATCCAGAAGAAAGCACCGATGGCGATGAAGATGAAGAACATTCCACCCAGCTTCCGATCCAATTCGACTAGAGGAGAGGCTATGCCCCCGCCCCCGCGAGCCGCCACGGCCTTGAAGTAGACCTGTAGCAGGATGACGAATATCAGGAAAGGAAAGCCATAAATGATGTCCACCAGACGCATCATGATGTTATCGACCACGCCTCCAAAGTAACCGGCCACCAAGCCATATGTGACCCCAATGACGAGGCTCACGGTCGCAGCAGCAAAGGCCACAGATAGGGAAACCCTGGTGCCAAAGATCACGCGGCTTAAAATGTCCCTTCCAAACTGATCAGCGCCCAGGAGATACTCGGATCCGGGTTCTATGTAGTTGTCCTCCAGCTTCTGGTCGTCAATACCTTCAGGAGCGATTAAGGGGGCAAAAATAGCCATCAATGTAAGCAGGATGAGGAATATCCCACTTCCCACAGCGACCTTGTTCTTGAGGAACATACGGAAAGCATCCTGCATAGGACTTCGTGGCTTGCGCGCCAAGACGGCGCTAGCTTCTCTATTCACAGCTGTCATGTTACTCTCCCTCTAACATCCTTCAACTATTTTTGATACCCAACCCGGCGAATCCGGAACCAAAAAGTCTAACCCGAAAGCGATCCCAAACCGAAAGTGTTTCCTTGCCGGAAGATTTTTGTCATCTGTGCAAGTATTTCATTGGGTTAGGTCCTAATCGTAACGGATCCGCGGATCCAACCAGGCGTAGGTTATATCCACAAGCAAGTTGGCGGTTACCAGCAGGAGCGCGTAGAGCAAGGCTGTCCCCATCACCAAGGGATAATCCCGGTTGTTGACGCTCTCTACAAAATGCTTGCCCAAACCTGGAATTCCAAAGATCGTCTCAACGACGAAGGTGCCCGTCAAAACTGCGGCCAGGATAGGCCCCAGATAGGTGATCACCGGGATCAGAGCATTCTTCAGAGCATGGCGCGCCACCACGACCGCCTCACGCAGACCCTTGGCCCGGGCGGTGCGGATGTAATCCTCCCTCAAGACCTCCAACAGACTACCACGGGTCAGACGCGCGATGCCGGCCGAGTATGCTGTCCCCAGGGTGAAGACGGGCAACACCCAGTATTTAGGGCCTTCCCAACGGGCCACAGGGAACCACCCCAACACCAGGGCGAACAACCAGATCGAGACAGGGCCCAAAACCACACTAGGAATAGAACGCCCCAGAATAGCAATGAAAGTGCTTACGTAATCAATCGTCGTGTTATGCTTTAGGGCCGCTATGCACCCCATTGGAATACCGATGATCAACGATAGAAGGACCGACATGACACCCAACTGCGCAGAGACAGGCAGGCTCTCCCCAATGATGTCATTCACAGTCCGGGTGCGGTATTGAAACGAGGGACCTAGATCAAAATGCAACAGATTCCAGAGGTAATCCAGATACTGCTGCCAAACAGGCTTATCCAGGTCATACTTAGCCTCCAGATTGGCGATGATCTCAGGGGGCAAAGTTTTGTCACCAATGCGGTCAAAAGGCCCACCAGGAATGACCCTCACCATTGTGAAGGTGAAAATTGTCACTGCTAAGATGACGGGAATAAACTGAAGAAGGCGCCGGATAATATACTGAATCATTTCCTACCCCCCAACATTCTAAGGAGCCATACAGCCCTCTATCGAGGGCTGTATGGCTCAAAGAGCCTCGAGACTATTTACCGAGAGCTGCCTGCTTGGCCTCCCAGTCAATCGTCCATTTATCCCAGTGCTCACCAGCGAGCGCCTGGTAAGTGCGATCCACCCACGGCTTGGTCAGGTCTACAACGGTGTAGTAGTAGATCGGCGCGTAGGCGGCCTCTTCCTCGACGAGGATCCTCTCGGCCTCGCGATAGAGTTCCTTGCGCTTTTCGGGATCAGTCAACCTACCAGCTTCCGCTGTGAGCTCATCGAACTCGCTGGGTTCAACAGCAGAGCAGGTCTCGTCCACGCAGTTGCGGCGGAGGCGGTTCGCGCCCTCCTCGCAGTTGAAGACCTCGTGGACCCAGTTGTTCTGATCGGCGTAGTCAGCGCACCAACCAAGGCGCCAGACGTGCGGCATCTCGGCCAGCGGGGTGGTCTTCTCGATGGTGTCCAGATAGACGCCCCACTCCTGGTTCGTGACCTCGACCTGGACGTTGAGAGTGCTCTTCCACATAGACTGGATAGCCTCGGCGATGGAGCGGTGGCCCTCACTGGTGTTGTGCATCAACTGCACCGTGGGGAAGCCCTCGCCATCGGGATAGCCAGCCTCGGCCAGCCATTCCTGCGCTTTCTGCTTGCCCAACTCAGCATCCAGTGCCCAAGGAGCGATCTCGGGATCCTGTGCCACGGTACCGAAGATACCATTAGGCGCGAAGGAGTTGGCGGGGAGCTGACCACCCTTGGTCACGTTATCGATCAGGCTCTTGCGGTCAATGGCCGCCGAGAAAGCCTTGCGTACCAATGGGTCATCGAAAGGTGGCTTGTTGTTGGTGAAACCGTAGTAGTAGGTGCATAGATCCGGCGCGATGGTCAACTGCTCGCTGAGTTCAGGATCTTCGCGGATGCGATCCATCTCCTCCAGCGGTGGGCCAGGATAGGCATTGTCGAGCTCGTTGTTCTCGTACATCGCCATGGCCGTGGAAGCCTCCACGATCATGACCGCGTGGATGCGCTCAATCTGCACGCTGTCGGCGTTATAGAAGTGCGGGTTCTTGACGAAGACCATGTGGTCCTCGTGGGCCCATTCGTCTAGGACGTAAGGGCCATTGGTGACGATGTAGCCGGGCTCGATCCAGCGGGCGCCCCACTCATCGATAACGGGCTGATAAACAGGGCGGACAACCCACATGCTGGCGATGCCAGGGAAGTAGCCAGCGGGCTGCCGTAGTGTGAACTCAACGGTCCAATCATCTAGCGCCTTGACGCCTACAGTTTCGGGATCCGTCTCTTCGCCGGTGTTGTAAGCCATGGCGCCCTCGATGATGTATAGCACGTAGGCATAGTCGGAACCGGTCTCGGGATTGAGGGTCCGCTTCGCGGCGTACTCGACGTCGTGAGCGGTGACCATGCGGGGGTTACCCTCTTCATCCGTGACGATCTCGGTCTCGCCGGTGGCTGGATTGTGCTTCACCCACGGCACGTCGTCGCGCATGTGGAAGGTCCAGACAGAGCCGTCCTCATTGCTCTCCCACTCGGTGGCCAGCTCGGGGATGACCTCGCTGGTCTCATCGTCGAAGTCGGTCAGGCCCAAGAAGAGCTGCTCATCGACCAAAACGGACGTGGTGTCCGTGCTCAGAGCGGGGTCAACCTGCGGGGGCTCGCCAGCTAGGTTCCAGTTCAGCGTGACCGGCTCTTCCGGCGCAGGCTCAGGGGTCGCGGTAACTACGACTTCTTCCACTACTGTCTCACCCTCTTTCTCGACAACGCGGGTGACCTCAACCTCTTTCTCAACCTCTTTTTCGATTACCTCGGGCGTCGGAGCCGCACAAGCCGCCAACAATGTGCTTCCGATCACCAAAAGGGTTGCCAAAACATACCACTTCTTGCTAAACATTTTTTCTCCTCCTTAGAAGATTTTCGGGACTTTTTTCACGTGTGAGACTTTACACAATATACTCATTTTTACCATTTTTCCTGATACACCACCTCCTTTAATAGTCAAGAACCACAGCTTACCGGAACTAACCTCTTAGGATTGAGGTTCAACAAGATGACAAGCGCAATAATGACCCCCTCCCACATCGACAAACTCGGGCTCAACATCTGAACATATGTCGATGGCCTTGGGGCAACGGGTGCTGAAGTTACACCCTTTAGGGGGGCTGGCCGGACTGGGAATATCTCCCTCCAAAATGATACGTTGTCGCTTCTCCTCCACCACGGGGTCTGGCACTGGTACAGCTGACATCAATGCCTGGGTATAGGGATGTAGTGGATTCAGGTAAATCTCGTTCCGGTCGGCCAACTCCATGATCTTACCCAAATACATAACCGCCACACGGTCGCTGATGTGCCGCACCATGCTCAAGTCATGGGCAATGAACAAGTAAGTGAGCCCCAGACGGGCTTGCAAATCCTCCAACAAGTTGACCACCTGGGCCTGGATTGAGACATCCAAAGCGGAGATAGGCTCATCGCAGACGATAAGATCGGGATTAAGCGCTAGAGCACGAGCGACACCGATACGCTGTCGCTGTCCGCCCGAGAACTCATGCGGATAGCGATTGACAAAATATGGATTAAGCCCTACCAAACGCAAGAGTTCCTGAACCCGTTCGCGTTTTTCCTTTCCATGCGCAACCCGATGCACCTCCAGTGGCTCCCCAACAATGGCCCCCACCGTCATCCGGGGGTTTAATGATGCGTAAGGGTCCTGGAAGATCATCTGCATTCTACGGCGCATATGACGCATTTCACCGCTCGACAACTCCAGCAGATTATCGCCTTCAAAGGAAACCTGTCCACCAGTTGGTTTATATAACCGCAGTAATGTCCGACCCACCGTGGTCTTACCGCTACCAGTCTCTCCAACCAGCCCTAAGGTTTCTCCTTTGTAAATGTCAAAGTCGACACCATCCACTGCCTTTATATCACCGACGCGGCGCTGGAACACGCCTCGCGTAATAGGGAAATATTTCTTTAGCTGACGGACCTGAACCAAAGGCTCTTTTTCAACGACCATTACTTCGTCCTCCCCGCAACGTGCTCCCACCGCCAACAGGCCACGGTGTGGTCTTCTCCATCCGCCTCTTCCAGTGAGGGCGTCTCTTCTCGACATCGATCCTGAGCATATTCACATCGAGCAGCAAAGGGACAGCCAGGGGGCAAAGCGATGAGATCAGGGGGCAACCCCGGAATAGAGGCCAATTGAGTCCCAGGCGCTTCATCCAATCGGGGCAATGATCCCAGAAGCCCTATCGTGTAAGGATGACGGGGGCTGCCGTAAATGTCTTTCACATCTCCCCGTTCAACGATGTAGCCTGCATACATCACGTTGACCTTCTCGGCCATGCCGGCTACAACGCCCAAGTCATGCGTGATCCACATCACGGCCATACCCAACCTATCCTGTAGCCGCTTCACCAACTCCACGATCTGGGCCTGAATAGTAACATCCAGCGCTGTAGTCGGCTCATCTGCCACAAGAAGCTGAGGGTTACAAGAAAGCGCCATAGCGATCATTGCCCTCTGACGCATACCGCCGGAGAACTGGTGAGGATAATCATCCAATCGCTCATGCGCCTTGGGGATACCAACCATCGCCAGCAGTTCCCCGGCCCGATCACGTGCCGCCGCATCCCCCATACCTTGATGAAGCTTGAGAGCTTCCATAATCTGGAAGCCCACGGTATGCACCGGGTTAAGCGAAGTCATCGGATCCTGGAACACCATAGCGATGTCCGCGCCGCGCACGTGTTGCATTTCGCGCTCGCTGACTTTCAATAAGTCCCGGCCACCAAACCAAACCTCTCCCTCTTCGATTTTGCCAGGCGGACTGGGGATCAGACGCATAATGGAAAGAGCATGGACGGTCTTACCGCAACCGCTCTCTCCTACAACCCCCAACGTCTCCCCTTCTTCGAGGGTATAAGAAACACCGTTGACAGCATGAACCACCCCATCATCGGTGTAAAAGCGAGTAACTAGATTTTTCAAGTCAAGCAAGACATTCCCAGCTCGACCACTTCGATGATCAGGCATACGCACCCCTTAGAAGATAACTCTATTTACAAAACGGTTTGCTCAATCCTTCACAATCCACAGCGGGATTATAGCATACCTTTTACAGATAGCAAAGCTATATTTTACATTCAGCGCCTGGCAGGTCTCAGATTAAACTACCTTGGCCCATACCATCGGCAACTCCAGCTGACAGACAAAAAGGTAAGGCCAATGTTGCTCCATCGAATTTTTCACGCTACATTCAAAGCAATAGTTCTGCTGCGGAGGGAAAAACAGATCCTTCTTCAACAAAGCATCCAAAAATTCACGAAATCGACGCCAGTCTTGGTAAAATCCTCCTCTTTTCCCCCGTCTCCTCAAGCGGTCTCTTATTCGGTCCCAATTGTGCGAGGGAGGGGAAGCACCAGCCATGTTCGAGCGCAGCGCCCACCGCACCATCACATCCAACTGATCTTCAGATTGTCTCAATGAAAATCTATCATGTGAAATCATACACCACCTCTGGCTTCACCCCCTGACCACGTTCGACAATAGCCTCCTTGAGTTTCTTACGGGCATAATAAAGACGGGATTTTACCGTTCCCTCGGGCACTCCCACCACATAAGCGATATCACTCACACTTAGGTCTTCCAGATAGTACAAGATCACAACTACACGTTGAGGCGTTGGCAAAGTGTCAATCGCTTGCTGTAAAGCTTGACTTCGTTCCCGCTCCTCAGCCACACGTTCGGGATACAGGTGGTCAGGCGCTTTGAGCCGCTCTACTGCTCCTTGGAAAAAAGATACCCACCGCTTCGCTCGATTGGTCCAACTATAGGCCAGGTTGACGGTTATACGGTATAACCAAGGGCCTAAGGGCCGTGACGTGTCGAAGCTATCGGCATAGTTATAGACCCGGAGGAAGGTTTCTTGAAGAATGTCCTCGGACATCCTCTCATCATGCGTAATAGCCAGAGCCGTTCTATAAACTTGCGCCTTGTAGCGCTCATAGAGATCCCCCAACGCCTCTATATCTCCATCCCGAATACGCGTGATGAGCCGACTGTCTGCGGTCATTCCTGCGGCCATTCGCCCTCCTAGTCTACTTCATACATGTATACCGTCATGGGCCTACTCAGGTTCAAAAATTCCCATCGAATCTGTTTCTTCGTCTTCCTCTTCCAATCGCGCCAAAAAATCTCGATCCTTTGCCGATAGTTCAGAAAGCTCCAGGAGATCGGGGCGCCGCTCAAAAGTGCGCCGCAAGGATTGCTCATGACGCCAGCGATCAACTGCGCCATGATCGCCTGAAAGCAGTATTGCTGGCACCTCCCAACCTCGGAAAACGCGAGGCCGCGTGTAGTGTGCTCCCTCCAGCAACCCGCTGGCATGGGAATCATCGACCGGGGCCATCGGGTCGCCCAGCACACCGGGCAGCAACCGCGCCACGGCATCGATGATCACCATCGCCGCCAATTCCCCACCGGTGAGCACATAGTCACCAATGGAGATTTCATCCGTCGCCAAGTGCTGACGCACCCGCTCGTCCACGCCCTCGTAGCGCCCACAAATGAGACCAATGTGCGCATGACTTGAAAGCTCCACAGCAACATCCTGTGTAAAAAGACGCCCCTGGGGTGTCAAGAGTATGACCGGGGCGCTCGTCTCCTCTCCCACAACCGCTTCCACGGCGGCGAAGATGGGCTCCGGCTTCATAATCATCCCCCCACCCCCGCCGTATGGCGTGTCGTCGGTGACGTGGTGCTTGTCGGTCGTGTAGGCCCGAATGTCATGGACACCCACGGAGAGTTGACCGCCCTCCTGCGCCCGCTTGAGGATACTCTCCTCCAAGGGGCTCTCGAACATCGCGGGGAAAAGAGTGAAAACGTCAAAGTGCATAGGGCCTAACCGATCAAATGCTTGTGCATTGGGCAAAACCTGGCAATCGAAAAATCCTTTTTGACTCCGGCTAGCCAGGTCAAGCTCAAGGAAAACGGATTAACGCGGCAAGCTCTCGCGCAACAGGCGCAACCAGTTGCCACTCAGAATCGCGGCGATGTCATCCTCATCATATCCCATTTCGCCCAGGGCCGGCCCCACGCGCACCAAATCGGCGACGGTGTCCATCTCCTGTGGGGTATTCTCTGCGCCAAACCCACCGTCGAAGTCGGATCCCAGTCCCACGTGGGCCGCGTCTCCTACCACCTGACAGACGTGATCGATAGCAGCGGCCACGTCAGCAACCGTGACCTCTTCGCTGCTATCCTGGGGGCGGAGAAAGAAATTGCAAGGCACGATACCGATGACCCCATCCCGCTCGACCAACCGGCGGATCATCTCATCGGAGAGGTGCCGCGTGCCCGGTACCAAAGCGCGGGGGTTGGCATGGGAGGCAATGACCCGCCCCTCAAAACGCCCCACGGCCTCGAAGAAAGCCTCCTCGGCTAAATGGCTCACGTCCAGGATCATGCCCAAATCGGCCATCACCGCGAGCAATTCACGCCCCAGATCGGTGAGCGGGCCTTGGTTCGCGTCACCGCCGGCGTAACGGGTGCCTGCCCGCCAGGAGAGACCGATCAGCCGGACGCCGCGCTCGAACCACATCTCCGCCTCTGCCGGCTCGCGGATGAGATCAGCACCCTCCATCAGGGGCACGATACCCACCTGGGGCATCTCATCCTTCCAGGTCTCCAGTACTGCCTCAAGGCCGGGCACATCGCCGATTAACGTGATCTGCTTCTCCTCATCGGCCAAGCGATGGTAATAATCGAGCTGCTTTTGGCCCAGGGCGTGCGCTTCCTCAGCATTGGAATAGGAGAGTGGGTCGGATGAGTCGCGATGGGCCGGGGCCGCAAAGAGCGTGCCGAAGACGATGGCCACACCGCCCGCGAGCCACTCCGGCAAACCGACCATACAGAGACCGTTGCGCTTGGGAATGTCGGTCTCTGCCTCCAAGCGCCGCGTCTCCAACGCGCTGCTGCGCACATTGCGCCCAAGAGCCAATGCGTTCCAGGCGAGATCCTCGTGAGCATCTACAATCAGCATAAAACTCCCTATTTTACAATTTTACATTTCACGTTCTACGCCTTACGAAGTTTATCACAAGCAGCGTATTTGACAAGCCAAGCCATCGGTCGTATACTGCACCCGTAGATAAAGGAGGAAGCTCAATGCTTATCACACACGCTCGCTTGGCTACGCTGGGCCAAGAGCCCAAAATCATAGAGGATGGGGCGCTATACATCGCGGATGGCCAAATCGGCGCCATAGGCACGACTGCCGATCTCGCCACGCGCTACCCAGAGGCCGACCGCTGGGACGCCGAAGGGCAACTGGTGCTCCCCGCTTCCATCTGCGCCCACACTCACTTCTACGGCGCCTTCGCCCGTGGAATGGCGATTCCGGGCGAACCGGCGGCTAATTTCACCCAGATTCTGGAACGGCTCTGGTGGCGACTGGATAAGGCGCTCACGCCGGAGGACGTGCGCTACTCGGCACTGGTCTGCCTGGTCGACGCCATCCGCCACGGCACCACCACGCTCATCGATCACCACGCCAGCCCCAACGCCATCGACGGCAGCCTGGATCTGATCGCCGAGGCGGTGGAGGAAGCCGGTCTGCGGGCCAGCCTCTGCTACGAAGTCACCGACCGCGACGGCCCAGAACGCGCACAGGCCGGCATCGCGGAAAATGTCCGCTT